>CAZMBY010000048.1:0-5130 GCA_964564925.1 uncultured Methanosarcinales archaeon | reverse complement strand
TCCGAAATCTTCAAAGCCTATGACGTAAGGGGAATTTATGGCAAGAATTTAACAGAAGAAATAGCCTATAAAATAGGAAGGGCTTTTGTTCATTTCCTGAAATGCAAAGATGTGATTGTTGGCACGGACATGCGCGTTTCGTCCCCAAAATTAAGCAAAGCCTTCATGAAAGGAGCCAATGACCAGGGCGCTGATGCAATTTTCATTGGGCAGGTTTGCACTGATGCAACCTATTTCGCTTCTGGCTTATTAAAAAAGCCTTCTGTGATGTTTACAGCATCCCATAATCCCGAAGACTACAACGGGATGAAATTCTGCAGGCAAAATGCAATCCCAATAAACCAGGACACCGGATTGGATAAGATAAAATCAATAATTGAAAATGAGCAGTATAATAAGATTAAGATAAAAAAGAAGGGAAAAATAATCAAAAAAGATATTTTAAAAGAGTATGCAAAGCATGTCAAAGATTTTATCGACATAAAGAAACTTAAAAAGTTAAAGATTGTAGTGGATGCTGGCAACGGGATGGCAGGCAAAATGATTCCTCTGGTTTACAGGAATTTGCCAATAAAAATTGTGCCGCTTTATTTCAGGCTTGACGGCACTTTCCCCAACCATCCTGCTGACCCTTCCAAGGCTGAAAATCTGGCTGAATTGCAGCGAATTGTCAACGAAAAGAAATGCGACTTCGGGATTGCATTTGACGGCGATGCCGACAGGATATTCTTCGTCGATGAAAATGGAAAAGCAGTCAACAGCTCCCTAATTTCCTCATTATTAATAAAGAACATCTTATTAAAGAAAAATAACGAGAAAATTATCCATAATGTCGTTTGCAGCCACATCGTTCCTGAAACAATAAAAAAATACGGCGGAAAGCCGATAATTGAAAGGGTAGGGCATTCCTTCATCAAGGATACCATGAGGAAGACAAAAGCTGTTTTTGCATGCGAGCATTCCGCTCATTATTATTACCGTGATAATTATAGGGCGGATTCAGGAATTATAACCAGCCTTATAGTGTCTGAGATCGTCTCCAAAGAGCATAAGCCGCTTTCCATTTTACTGGATGAGTTTAGAAAATACTCGACAATTGAGGAGACAAGCGTTGAAGTTAGAGATAAAGAAGGCAAAATGAGAGAAATTGAAGCTATTTACAAGAAATTGAATCCAAAAAAGATTTCAAGGCTTGACGGAATAACAATGGAGTTTGGTGACTGGTGGTTCAACTTAAGGCCAAGCAACACGGAGCCTCTATTGCGTTTGAATCTGGAAGCCATCAGCAAAGAATTGATGGAGGAAAAGAGAGAGGAATTGCTGAAAATTTTGCGGTTCAATAGAGGCGCATGAGCAAACCATAAACTTTAAATAGTATCTATCAATCCTTGTTTTCAACAGAGAGAAGAGAGCAAAGTTACTAATTTTCTTCTCATAAATTTGAGATGGCCAATGCAAAATTAAGGTTGGTCTTGCCAAGCCTAAGGGAAAAGAAAAGATACCTTGCCTTTGAAGTGATTTCAAAAGAAAAGATAAGGGATGCAAGCGCGGTTTCAAATGTGATCTTCGAGCAGTCATTAAGATTCCTTGGGAAGCTTGGAGTTGCAAAAGCCGGAATGATGATGCTGAATGATAAATGGAACTCAGAGCTGCAGAGAGGCATTTTAAAAGTCAGCCACAAGCATGTTGAAGATGTCAGGGCAGCATTCACATTTGTCAGCCAGATTGACGGCAGCGATGCCATAATCAGGAGCTTAGGAGTATCAGGAATGCTTAATAAGGCAGAGAAAAAATTTTTGAAATCATCGTAAGTAAAAATAAAAACATTAACTGGAGGTTAGAGTCAAAATGCAACCAATGCCGCATCAATTGATGGGTTATGACAGGGCAATCACAATGTTCAGCCCTGACGGAAGGCTTTTACAAGTAGAGTACGCTAAAAAAACTGTGAGGCAGGGCTCGACAGCCATAGGAATGGTTTGCTCTGATGGAATACTGCTTGTGGCAGACAAGAGAGTTGTAGATTCTTTGGTCGTGCCGGAATCCGTTGAAAAAATCTGGCAGATTGATGAGCACATTGCAGCTTCTGCATCCGGCATTCTGAGCGATGCCAGAGTATTGATTGACAGGGCACAGCTGAAAGCGCAGCAGAACAGGGTCACATATGATTCAGAGATTGACACATTGTCCATTGTGAAGGATATTTGCGACCTGAAGCAGGTTTGCACTCAAAGCGGGGGCCTAAGGCCTTTTGGAGTTTCAGTATTGGTTGCAGGCATTGACGACAGCACGCCAAGGCTGTTTGAGACAGACCCTATAGGCATTTATTTTCAGTACATGGCAACAGCAATAGGCGAAGGAGAAATTGAAGTTGAGGAGATTTTGCACAACGAGTACAAGCCAGAGCTGTCAGTCGAAGAAGGAATGAAGCTTTCCTTGAAGGCGTTGAAAAAAGTATTGGGAGAAAATTTCAACATCGAGAGGATAGACGCCGCATTCATCAACACTGCCGAAAAAAAATTCAGGAAAATGACAAAAGCAAGAATAGAAAAAATTTCCTCAGAAATAAAAGATGATAAGAAGCCTGCTAAGAAATAAGTGGTAAATGATGGTCACGGTAGATCAAGCAATAATCGCAAGATTAAAGGCCCAGGGGCAGAATTTTGAAATCCTGGTTGACTGCAGCAATGCCCTTGCTTTGAAAGAAGGAAGGGAAATGGAATTGCGGGACGTACTTGCAGCAATGAATGTATTTTCCGACGCCAGAAAAGGGCTTGTGGCTTCCGAGACTGCGATGAAGCAGATCTTTGGAACCAGCGACCTAAGTGAGATTGCAAAGACAATCATCACAAAAGGGGAGATCCAGCTAACCCAGGAATACAGGGAAAAATTAAGGGAAGATAAAAGACGGCAAATCATCACAATAATACACAGGAATGGGGTTGACCCAAAAACCCATTTGCCGCATCCCCCACAGCGGATTGAAAACGCCTTCATAGAAGCGAAGGTTCATGTTGATGAATTTGCATCTGTCCAAGAGCAAGTGCAGGATGCCTTGAAAAAATTAAGGCCAATTCTCCCAATAAAGTTTGAAATCAAGGAAATTGCATTGAAAATACCGCCGGAATACGCGCCAAAATGCTATTCGACTGTGAAATCATTCGGCACGATGCTAAGGGAAGAGTGGCAGACAAACGGCTATTGGGTTGCTGTCATCGAGATTCCGGGCGGAATGGAAAATGACTTGTACGACAAGCTCAACAAGATATGCCATGGCAATGTTGAAAGCAAGATGTTGAAAACAAAGTGAAAATCATTATCAAAACTCAATAACGGTTAAACATTAAAAAGTAATTAAACATTAAAAATAATCAATTAACAAAACAATATTGAAAAATGACTTACGCAACTTTAATTCAAAAATTGGCTCAAACTATTCCGGGTGAGTTTACACCAGAAAATCTGCAACAAGCCAAAGCTATTGAATTTGCTTTATTGGCTTCAAGCGTAAATGTTGGAATGGACATATATGTACGGAATATTGTTGTGTTGAATTCAGCGGCTGCACGAATCATGACTTGTTCCAGAAGTGTTGCAGATCCACCTATCCCTTTTCCTATTGATACTGAAGGACTAATGAGATATATGGATGCTTTTGAGGTTAATATTGTGCGACTACATGAATTGGGAGCTGTTGACAGCGCAAAGGCTTGGGGAGATTCATACAAACAATTGGACGAACTAGTTCAAGTAAGGTGAGAACAAAAATGTCAGAAATTTTAGTTAAAGACAAGGAAATATCTGTTCCTGGTGAAGAATTAGCCGTCGGCATGGATGTATTGCCTGGCCATGGAACTTACAGGAAAGGCGACAAGATTATTGCAAACAGGCTTGGCCTGGTTATGATTGAGGGAAAGGCTATAAAGCTTATTACTTTGTCTGGAAGGTATATCCCAAAAACAAACGATACGATTATCTGCAAGATAATTGATGTCGGATTCAGCGGCTGGCGCCTGGACACGAACTCTGCCTATTCTGCAATGCTGTCCTTGAAGGATGCAACATCCGAGTTTATAGCAAGAGGCGCGGATTTGACCCAATACTTTGATTTAGGAGACTGCATTGTTTGCAAGATAGTGAATGTCACAAGCCAGAAGCTTGTAGATGTGACGATGAAAGGCCCTGGATTGAGAAAATTGAAAGGTGGAAGAGTGATTGAAGTTGATCCTAACAAGGTGCCAAGAATCATCGGCAAGCAAGGCTCAATGGTCATGATGGTCAAGGAAGCAACTAAATGCAACATTGTAGTTGGTCAGAATGGCTTGATATGGGTCAATGGGTTGCCTGTCAATGAGCAGCTTGCTATCCAAACAATAAGAAAAATCGAGAAAGAAAGCCACATGAGCGGATTGACTGACAAGATAAAAGGTTACTTGGAAACTCAAGCCCATTTAGTGGAAGGCACAGAAGCGCCAAAGGAAGAAGTCAGGGAGTATGTTCCAAGAGAATACACGCCTAGGGAATATGCTCCAAGAGAAGGCCCTAGGGAATACCACAGGAGAGGCCCGCCTAGGAGATACTAATGGTGAATTTACCCTTCTTGTGCAATCATATAGGAGAGAGGACTATTAAATGAGCATCGCTACTATTGTTCAGAAATTTAGAGAGGTAAGAACTCAAGCATTGGATGAAGTGAGGGTAGTGGCCAGGATGCACGGACCTGCTATGAGTGGTAGTGACTATCTTTATAGAACAGAGAATCAAATGGGTCCAATCAAAACAATTGCACTTAAAAGGCATCACGAGACCGACCATCCTACAGGATCTAAAGCCTACAGCAGGCAATTCTCATTAGATGAATTGAGAGAATATCTTGGGATGTTTTCTACTGATAGTATGTGGGGAGTTTGGAATATGGAGAAATATAGAAGTGGAAGAGAAGATCATCACTTTTTATTGGAATATGGAGGCATAGTAGGAGAGGACCAAGATACTGTTTTTGCTCCATTCGGAAGAATTGACGTGAAATTTTCCAGGGAACCAATTTAGACAGAATAACCAAGATTAGATTATTACAAGGTGAAAAACAAAAATGTCATACAAGCAAAGAATTGATGGAAGAGGCTTTGA
>CAZMBY010000047.1:2347-5189 GCA_964564925.1 uncultured Methanosarcinales archaeon | reverse complement strand
ACTGGCCGCTTTCCCTCACTATTCTTGTTATCTTGACTTCATTGTCTTCTGTGGGGAATATCCTGCTGGAGTTGTCGAAGTATATGCTCACCTCGCCATGCTTGGCAGGCTTCTTGGACTTGCCCCCGTTATAGATAAGATTGGCAGATTTTTCAGCCCTTAATTCCCTTGAAGATGATTTTCCCAGAACAAAGCATAGGGCATCCAACACGTTGCTTTTTCCTGCGCCGTTCGGGCCAAGAACGCAGTTGAAATTGCCGCCAAAAAGTATCTCTGTGTGCTTGGCAAAGGACTTGAAGCCCTGCATCACCATCTTGTTTATTTTGGTTGCCTTGGCGGCCTCTGCAACGGCCATCTGCGGAATGTCACTAGAAACTGGCTTTTCCATGAAAAATACCCTGCAAAGGTATTATTTAAAGTTTGTTGTTGCAGTCCTCGCTGTTTTACCCCGTAAACAGCAATAAGTATTTAAATAACCTTGTACATATATGAAAATAAACCGGGGTGGACTATATGGAGCATGACTACAGGAACATCGTTTCTCATATTGACATAGACCGGAGTTTGGATGCCATAGAGTATTCCGCTTTCAACGGCATCGAAGAGGAAGGTATTCTGGATTTCAAGGACGATTTCGAGGCCGGAAATGACTCCATTGAGCTGCACCTCATAAAGTCCAAAGCATACAAGGAGGCCTTGGTTTTAAGCCTGACAGGAAATGGCGCGTCCACTGACTGGAGGAGCTTCCTAAAAGAGGAGCAAAAAACATTCGGCGGCAGCAAGATATTCTACATGAACAATGACTGCAGCAAATTGCTTGTCTTGTCCTTGCCAAACGAGATGCCCAACAAGCTCAACATGGTAATTACAAGGCTGAACAAAATCAACGAGAAGATATCAAGGATAAACTCAAAGATAAAGAAGGAGAACCTGGACTTGTACTCGTCCAAGATGAAAGACAAGGAATCCGGCAACAGGAAAAAGGATGAGATAATAAATTTCATAAACCAGAATTTAAGGGTTTGAGATTTTATTATTTCTACGAATTAAATCAATTTGTTCGCTTCGCTCACAATATCTTGTGCTCGGCTGCTCATTCTCTGCCAGTATTCGCAGCCTTCGCCTATTTATTCAATAAGAAAATCAAAAACTGGTTACCTTAAAAGATATTGCATCAAAAGGTCGTTCTAAGTTTTTTTAAAAAATTTATTTTTCGTTAATGCGTTTGAAAATTTGTCTTGTTCAAATCATCTCCTTAAACCTTCTCAGGAACTCCTCAAAATCCCTTGTCTTAACATTAAGGCCGCACGCATGCTCGTGGCCTCCGCCGTAGCCTTCCAATCCAACAAGGCACTTCTCTACCAAGGGCGGCAGAATAATCCCGCTTGACCTTAACGAGCATTTCATCTCACCGTTCTTTTCCCTTCCGACAAGGATGATTTTGTCGGGAAACCTGTAAATGGCTTCGTTTGACAAGTCGCTTGTGAAGCTCGTCTTGTCGTCCTTATAGGCAAAAACTACAAGCTTGTCTTTTGATTTTTCCGCTGTGTTCATTACGTCCTTGATCAGCGGCTCGTACATTCTGTTTACCTGCTCATACCGCTTGTAGAGGAATTTTCCCTGCGAAGTTTCCTGGTTCAGTATCTCGTAAGGGCTTTCAATCCTTGTCATGACCTTTATGCTTTTCATCACGTCCTCTGTCTTGCCTTTCAAAATAAACGAGATGATCCTTATCAAATGCCCGAGCCTTGAATTATACAGAATATCGCCCGGAGTCTTGTACGGCTTGTCTATCAAATCAGGAAACTCCATTTTGAAGTCATTGATGAAATTTGGCAAATACCAGTCGGCCACGCACCCGGTTGTTGCAAGCCACAGGTCCTGCTCTACTATCTGGTGGCACATATAGGAAGTCGGGTGATTGTCCTCCCGGTTTGAAATTCTGGGGTTGAAGTACTTGACATTCCTCCTTTCAAAAGGCCCGTGGTGGTCGATCCAGATGACAGGCACTTTCATCTCATCCAAAAAATCCTGCTCGACAACAGCAAGGTCAAGGATAAAAACCTTGTCAGGCTGGTACTCATGGACCTTGCTGACAAAGACAGTGCCGAGCTTGGGCGTTGTCTTTACAATGATTCCCTTGCCCTCCTTCTTGTAGCGATAGAGCTGCAGGAAAGAGCACAGTCCATCCTGGTCGTCATCAAAGAAGAACAAGGGCTTCTTGCAGCTGTCAAGATGCTCCCTCAATTGCTTGATTTGCTCTGATGATAGCGCCATATCAATTGAGGTGGACTTTACTTATTTAAGGGTTTTTGTTTGGAATAAAAATAAAAGAAAAAATTATGGTCAGGCCTTGGATAAATTTATATTTATGCCCCTAATATTTAAATAATATGCCAGAAGGAACAATAGTGGTTCATCTTTATGTGGATTGGACTAAGTCTGCCAGGGAAAGAAGATATGCCCTAAAGCAAGAAAGCCGGTATAGATCAGAAGACCTTGAAATACTGAGGTTGAACCCCCTGGGATCATACAATGTCCCTCTCAGCAGGCTCGAAAGCGTAGAGTCTGCAATTCTAACTCATAGGGGGAGAGAGGATTCATTGGCAAGGAAAATTCGCAAGATTTTAAGCGAGAAACAACCAGATAACCTGGAAAGCGAGCAATAGCAATGCAAAAATTTATATTAATTCTTTAGCTGTTTTTTGTTCATGCAATTGCCATTCAGGAGGCACAAGGGCTACGACCCATTGGGGGACTGCGGGAAGGGAAAATGTCCAATATGCGCAAGGAATAACGCTATTTTCAGGGTAAAGAATACACTTGATAAAGAAGAGTTTAG
>CAZMBY010000047.1:0-2337 GCA_964564925.1 uncultured Methanosarcinales archaeon | reverse complement strand
TCAATGTGGGCATTCTTGCGCCTCCCGAGCAAAGCGATGATTCATGGCTATATGATGCTCCAAAGCATTGGGCTGCAGAAAACTACGAGATTCCAAGGATTGTTGATTTCAGGAGCTCCTTGCTTAACTCAAGATACAATGTCAATATAAAGAAAAGCGTGAAATTGCTGGAATTATCGCAGGACATTGCCATGTCTTCCAAGCCTATTGATGTCGACATTCAGTTGCAGGAAAAGCCGAAATTCAGATTAAACACAGACTCTTACATGGCCCCAACCGGGCCAAATGCAAAATTAAAGAAAGCCCAGATAACTGAAAACCCGAAAATCCACACAAAAGTCTACAAGGTCTTTGATGATGTTGACTTGAAGGCAAATGAAGCTGTCAATTACCTCTATGAAAACAATTTTGACGAGAATTTCCTGAGCAGGATTTTAAGCGTTGGGACTTTGGGGCTGAAAAAAGACAGGAAGCTTGTGCCTACAAGGTGGAGCATAACTGCAACTGATGACATAATTGGGAAAAGTTTGATTAATGAGGTAAAAGATTTTCCCGAAATCAATTCACACTTGTCTTTTTTCGGAAACTATCTTGGAAATTACTATCTTATTCTGATGTTTCCTGAAATATGGAGCTATGAATTGTTTGAGGCCTATGCACCTCCAAACTGGAACTTCCATAATCCAATAAGGCACAGCACTGACTACGAATCCTATGACGGAAGGAAGAATTATGCAGAAAACACTGCCGGAGGATATTATACTCCAAGGCTGGCTGTGCTTGAAAAGCTGAAAAGCATGAAAAAACAGGCTTCTGTCCTTGCATTGAGGTTCATAACAGACGAGTACACGATGCCGCTAGGTGTCTGGGTTACAAGGGAGGCTGCGAGAAAAGCCATGAATGAAAAGCCGATAGAATTCTCCTCAAGAGAGCTGATGCTAGAATATGCAAGAAAGCTTGCCAAGAGAAAGTTCGGCTGCGATGCGGATTATTTGCTGAATTCCAGCAAATTGCTCAAAAACATCAAGCATCAGGCAAAACTTGAAAAGTTTGTGTGAAAAATGTGTAATTATTAGGATGTTTGTTTCAAAATTTTGATGATATTTTTAATAAACAGAGTCTCTTTCTTTACTCAAATGACACTAGAATTTAAATTCTTGAAAACCGAAGAAGTTAAGCAAAATGGTACAAAACCACAGCCCAGATTTACGTTAGAGCTGTTGGCCGATGGCACACCATTGCCAATTATTACCTATGAAGGTCCTCAGTCCTTAATGGGATTATATGGTACAATAAATAAAGCAGCTGGGATTAATCCTGACTTAGGAGATTGGCAAACAGAGAGCGGAACAAGTGGAGCCAGAAAAGTTAAAGTAATTTTGAGACTTGACGGTCGTGAAGCTGCGGGTGAAAGTGAAGCCGAAAGTTATGTTGAAGCTGGAACTCGTGCTTACATAGACGCATTAAATAAGTTGATTGCCTATCGGCAAGCTTTAAATAATATCGAAGAGGATCCGCAAATTTCTCTTTTCTAATTAATTCTTTTCCATACCACTGGACATCCTTGCCCAAAATATTTAAAGCAATTTTTCTGTAAAATCTGCATGGGAGATGATAATTGGCAGAGCTGGAACCCTGTAACCGGATGCACCAAAATAAGCGCAGGCTGCGTAAACTGCTACGCTGAAAGGATTGCAAACAATGTCAAAAGGGTGAATCCTGAAGGCAAATATAGGAATGGATTCAAGCTGACCCTGCATCCCGAGTATCTTGACGTGCCTTTGAAATTCAAGAACCCGAAGGTATTCTTTGTCAACAGCATGTCCGACCTGTTCCACAAGGATGTGCCCTTTGAGTTCATATCAAGGGTTTTCAACAGGATGGAAAGGGCTTACTGGCATTCCTACAGGATTTTGACAAAAAGGCCTGAGCGAATGAGGCAATTCATCAATGAAATCTACCAAAAACCGATGCCCAATCTCTGGGTTGGGACATCAATTGAGGATTATAGAGTAAACCATAGGATAGATGAACTAAAAAATACAAATGTCAAAGTCAAGTTTGTAAATTTTGCGCCATTAATTGGCCCTGTTGGCGAAATCAATTTGGAAGGAATAGAATGGGCTTACATTGGAGGAGAGCGCTGCTTTAACCCAAGGCCGATGAAGAAAGAATGGGTTTTGGAGATTGCTGAGCAATGCAAAAAGCAAAACGTGCCGTGCTACGTGAGCCCGGGAGAGGATTTTAGCAAAAAGAATGAAAAGCCGGAAGAGATTGGTGCCAGCATTGAATATCCTGAAGCATATCCTCAAAAAACCATAATGGATTATGCATGAA
>CAZMBY010000046.1:0-7799 GCA_964564925.1 uncultured Methanosarcinales archaeon | reverse complement strand
AATGACTTATTAGTCAAGTTATAATAAAAGAATTCTCATAACAGCACTGGACATCTCCGCCCAAGATATATAAAGGATAGCTCCCGCTAATTCTGAAAAAGAGAATACGCAAAACTGCCAAATAATGCTTTTCGGTTTTCAACGCGAAAATCAATTACGCAGTTTCGCTTAACATTCTCTTTTTCTTTGACTCCAAAGTCTTTGTACAAATAAAAAACTTTGGAGGTTGATTAAAATGAATTTAATTAAAACAAAATTAGGTAAAAGAATTAGAAAAGAATTAATTTTTCCTAAAAGAATTTCGGAAGATTTGGCGTATGTATGTGGATTTATGGCAGGAGATGGTAGTATATACACTAGAATTAGTAAGCATGATTACATAATTAAATGTGTAGGCGATTTAAAAAAAGAAAGAGACTATTATCATAAAACAATAGGTCCTTTGTTTAAAGAATTATTTAATTTGGATGTGAATCTCAAAGTACAAGATTGTGGTGAAACATATGGTTTTGTTGTCTATTCTAAAGAATTGCTTATCTATTTAACAGAAAATATAGGCTTGCCTTGTGGCAAAAAATATAACTCTCTTAGGATACCACCTATAATTAAAAATAATGATCAATTGTTGATTGCTTTCTTGAGAGGATTAGCAGATACTGATTTTTATTTAGGACTCAAACGAGGAAGTAAAGCAAACCCTTATTATCCTGTCATAACTGGATGTTCTAAATCATTTGATTTTATGAATGAAGTTGCAATTGACTTTGAAAAGTTGGGTTTTAAAGTTACTAAATATTTTAATTATAAACAATTAGATGCAAGATTTAAGAAGGGTTATTCCATAATACATAGAATTGACTTAAATGGCCATGAGAATTACAGATTGTGGATGAAATTAATAGGATTTAAAAATCCTAGACATCTAAATAAGTGTGTATTAATGTCAAAACAATACACTTAAACTTTAATTCCACAATCTTTTTATAATTCTTCCGATTTTAGCTTGATATGTTAGTCTGCGGTCAGGATGAAGCCAGGAGAGGTCCAATCATAGGTCCAATGGTCATGTGCGGCGCCATGATAGAAGAAAAGGATTTGCCTAAATTAATCGCTCTAAAGCCAAAAGACTCAAAATTATTAACCAAAGAAGAGCGCGGAAAAATTTACCCTAAGCTTATTTCTGCATTGAAATATCACAAAGTCTTTATTATCCAGCCATCAGAAATAGATAAAGCAGTCAAAGGCGGAGACGGATTGAATTTAAACAGATTAGAAGCCGTTAAGCAGGCAGAAATTCTAAATGAATATAATCCTGAAAAAGTAATCATTGACTGCCCAAGCAACAACATTTCTTCATATGGAATATACTTAAAAAAACTTTTGAAAAACAAAAAAATTGATTTAATTTTGGAGCACAATGCAGAACGTTATCCAATAGTTGCAGCAGCTTCAATAATTGCAAAAGTCACAGGTGACAAAGAAATAGAAAAACTAAAAAAGCAAATTGGCGTTGATTTCGGCTCAGGCTACATGTCGGACCCGAAGACGGTAGAGTTTCTCAAAGAAAACTATGAAAAATATCCTGAAATCTTCAGGAAAAGCTGGTTCCCTTACCAGGAGCTTGTCAATAAAAAATTTCAAAAGAGCCTGACAGAATTCACTCAATTTTTGAAGGAAGAGCAGAAGCACAAAAGCCATACTATAGAAGACTTGAAAAAGCTGGAAGAATTCGGGTTTCATTTCGAAAATCCCAGATCAGAGCACGAGCTGGCGATAATGAAAGGGCCTGCAACGGTGATACTTTACAAGAATGGAAAATTACTGGTGCAAGGGAAGGAAGAGGTCAAACAAAAAATACTTGCAATGTTTGAAAAATGATGTTTATCACTTTTATGAACTTTTTTACCATGAAGTGGCACTTTTTTGATGATAACTTTTATATAAAACCGCCAATCAAACATTTCTGATGCACGAAATAATAAAAAGAGACATTTTGGCAGTGCTGAATGATTTAATTGGCATTCTGAAAGTGAAGGAAGGGGCAGATGCAATAGAGATCAGGGAATTAAGCAACCATATAATTCACAACGCGAGCGTTTTCCAGGATGAAGACTCCATTTCCATAGCGATCCTAATCTATTCCCTGTCAAAAATAATTGAAAGAAACCCAAAAGACCTCAATTACAGGAGGCTTTTGAGCATGCTGAACTCTTGCATTATAGACTTAAGTGACAAAGATGATGAGAAGTTCAGGAAATCTGTAAGTTACATTTTTGATTTCATAAAGGCAGTAGATGAAAAATTTAAGCTGTACATACAGGAAGTCATAAATCAGGCCCAGATAAGAAAAGGCTGCAAACTATGCGAGCACGGGATATCTGTTGCAAGAGCATCTGAAGTTCTCGGAATTTCCCAGTGGGAGCTTATGCATTTCCTTGGAAAAACAACCGTTGTTGACCAATTCAGCGAGCAAGTAAGCGTTGTAAACAGGCTTAAGATTGCAAGAGGCCTGTTCTCATGAGATCATTGATTTTTGATGCAGGGCCGATAATAAGCCTGGCAACGAATAATCTGCTGTGGATTCTTGAGCCTCTGAGGAAAGAGTTCAAAGGCAATTTTTATGTAACTGAATCTGTGAAGCGCGAACTTGTTGATAGACCGATGGATACCAAGAAATTCAAGTTTGAAGCCATACAGGTTGAGAAACTTATAGAGCAGGGAATCCTTAATGTCATTGACAACACATTCATAAAGGAGCAAAGTGTAAAACTCTTGAATACATCCAATGAAATATTTGAGGCTTACAGCAATTACATAAAAATAGTCCATCATGCAGAAATGTCGGTCATTGCAGCAGCGATAAGCCTTGATGCAGACGCTATTGTGATTGACGAAAAAACTACAAGATTCTTGATCGAAAGCCCCAAAACAATTGCAGACATACTGAAGTCTTCACTCCATTCCGCAATTCACATAAACGAAAATAATTTAAAAGAATTTAAAAACATGGCAAGCAACATCAAGATTATGCGCTCGATAGAGCTTGTCACTATAGCTTACGAGCGGGGCTTTTTGGACGGCTACATCACAAAAATACCTAATGCAAGAAGAAACCTGCTGGAGGGCGTTTTATGGGGAGTAAAGCTAAACGGGTGCGCAGTGTCAAAAGGAGAAATAGAGCAGATCATAAGATTAGAGGCAAAATGAGCAAGGACCAGCAGGCAGAAACAAAGCTTGAAACAGCGCTGAAGCAAGCCCCAAATGAGGCAAGCCCCACTTTTTGCGTTGCTATGCTCAAGAACGGCAGCACTGTAAAAATTGAGGGAAATGTAGAAGAATTTCTTGAAACTATCAAAGAAGCAGATTTTGCATGGGTGAACGTGCAGGTCCAGCAATTAAAAGAAGACGGTGAAAAGATTGCCTCTCTGCTTGGCTTCAACCCTGCTATAGTGCAGGAGCTGGTTTCATTGAGATTTTCAGGGTATGATGATCAAAACACAGAGCTTGGATTGCTTTTACCTGCTGTAAGGGTCAAGGATTTGGATGTTGAAATCAATAAGCTGATCGTCTTGATTAAAAGCAACCTGATAGCGACGATACATGGAGAGCACGTCACCAGGCTTGTCAGGTTTGCAAGATATGCTGTCACTTCATTTAAGAAGGTCCCAAAAAACTTGGACCCCATCGACAAGATATCTTTGGTCTTGATAAGGATTCTTGACGAGAACAATGAAAGGAATTTTGACGGAATAAGGTCGATACAGGAGCAGGGTGAAGAGATAAGCAAGTATTTGGTGGAAACAACAGGCTTTAGGAAAGAGCTCGGGACTGATATTTACAAAATGAAGCATGCTTTGATTTCTTACCTTGAAGCCCTGTGGGCATCTTTGGATGTCATACATTACTTGAGGTATGGAGATGCCGAGATGATAACAGATGACCCGATTATCCTGCAAAAGATAGGGATGCTAAGCACGGACCTGACAAGGCAAATCTCCATAAGCGAACAAATGTCATCTGTATTGGCTTCAGGGCTTGAAGTCCTGCAAAGCATTTACAACAACCAATTGACAGTGTTAAATAACAGGCTTTCTTTGCTTGCAGTTTGGATGGCGATTGCAGGAACAGCATTCATAGTTCCAAACACTATAGCCACTGTTTTCGGCACCCCCATAGGAGAGCATTTGGGGTGGCAGATGATGCTCCTTATTTTAGTTGGCTCAAGCTTCCTTTCTATCTTTATAGCCTACTGGTTTGTTAGGAAAAAGGGAATTTTGCCTCAGAAGCCAAATTAGACAATTCAATTATTTTCGAATAGATCATTTTCGTATGTTTTAATTCTTCTGCCAATAAATTTGATAGCAACTTTTATATAGATTGTTTTATTCTTTACTCTTGGGTGGTATGTTGATAAAAGGGCAGGTTATTTCTGGTGAATTTGGAAAAATAATTGCAAGGCAAAAGTCAAGTGCCAGCATGGAGATAGGCGAGCTGCTGATTGCCGATTCACAGGATTCAATGATTTTGCTGCAAGTGTATGGATTGATATACGGAAGCCAGATATCCCAGCAAAACCTTGAATTGATATCTGGAATGAAGCTTGATGAAGGCACAGAATTTGAGCTGTTTGATCCGAATTTAAGAAACTACACCCTGGCATTTATGAAGAGCCTTGTAGCCATAAAAGGCAAAAACGCCTTGGTCAGCAAATCCTTGCCAAGTTTTTTTTCTGAAGTTAGGGAGGTAAAAGAGACAGACCTTTCATTTTTGACAAAACCAAGAAACCCGTTATTCGTGGGCAATCTAAGATCAGGTTCCAAAATGATAAATGTTCCAATATACCTGGATGGCGAAAGGGTTTTTTCTCATCATATTCTGATTGCAGGCACTACAGGAAGGGGAAAGAGTGTATTGGTGTCAAACATCCTTTGGAATCTTGTCGGAAGAAATTATTGCGGCGCTCTTGTGCTTGACCCGCATGACGAATACTACGGAAGGAACAAGCTTGGCCTGAAAGATCACCCATTCAAGGAAAACATTGCCTATTACACCTCGAGAAATGCGCCTATCGGAACAAACACGCTGAGAATAAACCTTGATATGATAAGGCCTCATCATTTTGAAGGTGTTGTTGGTTTCAGCGATGCGCAAAGGCAATGCCTTAATCTTTATTTTAGGAACTATGGCGACAAATGGATTGAAGCCATAATTTTGGAGAAGGAGCTGGGCATTGGAAAAATGTTTAAAGACGATACAATGGCTGTTGTCAAAAGAAGGCTGCTTTATCTTCTTGATTTGGAATTTACCAATAATCAGCTGTTCTGTAACGGAATTTTTCAGTTAAATTCCGGCTTTACCTCGATAAATGATATCTGCAGGCATTTGGAAGAAGGCAGGATTGTTATCATTGACACCTCTAATTTTTCAGGAGCAGTTGAATTGCTGATAGGAAGCTTAGTTGCAAATGAGATTTTTAACAAGTATAAATATTATAAAATAAACGGAAACCTGAATTCTAAGCCGGTTATCTCAATTGTTTTGGAGGAGGCTCCAAGGGTCCTTGGCAAGGAGATACTTGAAACCGGCCCCAACATATTTTCAACAATTGCAAGGGAAGGCAGAAAATTCAAAGTGGGCTTGACTGCAATAACACAGCTTCCATCATTGATTCCCAGGGAAATCCTTGCAAATATGAACACAAAAATAATCCTTGGCATTGAAATGAAGCCGGAAAGGCAGGCAATTATAGAGAGCGCTTCACAGGACTTGAGCGATGATGACAAGACTATTGCATCGCTGGACATTGGCGAAGCTCTGATAACAAGCAACTTCGCGAGATTTGTGATCCCGATAGGCATTCCTAATTTTGAGGATGTTGCTAAGAATACATTCAAGATGAAGGAAGAGGCTGTGCAGGAGTTCAGCGAGTTGGGATAAAATGACAAAACAAGTTGAACTCCCAGAAGTAGGCCATGGGGCTAAAGTTATACAGCTTTACATTGATGAGTTACCAATACTAAGATGTGGTCCGCCATTATCTACCAATTCTAGTGTTAGGCATGCGACCATACTAGAGCAAGTATTGCTAGGATATAATCTTTCATTTAGCAGAATTAGTCTGGGTTTTAGTGATGGTCCTGCGCTCGAAGGAGATAGGTATAAAGTTGTTGGTATGGGTTTATGTTCAAATTTTGGGGATTTTGCATATTTTTCTGGAGATAGTTTAGACTATAAAATTAGGATAGATAAAAAACATCTCGAAAAAATTCAGCCACTAATTCCAGAAACAGAACTCAATTTGTAAAGACTAATCTATTCTATAATTTTAATTTTTATTCGCAATATCAATAAACCCCTCCGCTCGCCTCGTAATTTTTACCCTATAATTTTAAATAACCACCTTCATTACCTTTATTCATGAAATTCGCCCATCTTGCAGACTGCCATATTGGTTCCTGGAGAGACCCAAAGCTGAAAGATACAAGCACTTTGGCTTTTATCAAGGTAATCGACAAGTGCATCAAGGAGGAAGTTGATTTCATCCTGATCGCAGGCGACCTTTTCAACACATCGTTTCCAAGGCTTGACAACCTGAAATCAGTTGTAGGCAAATTAAAGCAATTGAAGGATTTGGATATCCCTGTTTATATTGTTCCAGGCTCGCATGACTACAGCCCGAGCGGCAAAACAATTCTTGATGTTCTTGAGGAAGCAGGGCTTTTTATCAATGTTTTCAAGGGAACTGTTGAGAATGGAAAATTAAATCTAAGATTCACAATTGACAGGAAGACAGGCGCAAAAATAACCGGAATGCTCGGCAAGAGGGGCGCTTTGGAGAAAGCATATTATGAAAAACTGATGACAGAGCCTTTGGAAAATGAGCCAGGCTACAAGATTTTCCTGTTCCATTCAGGAATTGATGAATTGAAGCCAAAAGAGATGGAGAACATCATATCCCAGCCATTGTCTTTGCTTCCAAAAGGATTTGACTACTACGCTGGGGGACATGTGCACATTGTTGATGACAGGCATATTGAGGGTTATGGAAGAATCGCTTATCCAGGACCATTGTTTCCCAACAGCTTTGCAGAGCTCGAGAAGCTTGAAAGGGGCGCCTTTTACATAGTCAAAGAAGACAGGATTAGGCTGGAGCCTATACAAATGTACAATATTGAAAAATTGCATGTTGATTGCAACCACAAGACACCTGATAAAATAAAAGAAGAAATATTAAGCAATTTTAAAAACAAGGAGCTTAACAACACAATAGTTTTGATAAGGCTTGAAGGCGTTTTGGAAAATGGCAAGCCAAGCGAAATCAATTTCAAGGAGATTTTTGAGTTTCTTTACAGCAAATCGGCTTATTTTGTGATGAAAAGCTCGCATGCCGTCTCCTCCAAAGAATTTGAAGAGGTGAAAACCGACATGAGGAATGTGGATGATGTGGAATCTTTCTTGATTAAGGAACACCTTGGCCAGATAAACTTGGAAAACTTAAGCCTGGAGAAAGAGGAGGAACTGATAAAAAATTTGATGAAGACATTAAGCGCTGAAAAGCAGGAAGGTGAAACTGTTCCTGACTTTGAGAGAAGGGTCAAGGAAGAAGTTGGAAGGATACTGGAGATGGAGCTGTAGAAATATTTATAAAGTACTTTATTCTCTTTTCTTTAATGGCTAAAGACAATCCAAAAACAATACAACTAAATCCTACGGTTTTAGAGAGTCAAATCAAAGATATAATTCGGGCTCAGTAGAAATCCTAGTTAAATTTAAGACCTAGCCAGCCGTTAGGCTGTGCT
>CAZMBY010000045.1:0-8855 GCA_964564925.1 uncultured Methanosarcinales archaeon | reverse complement strand
TGGGGATAACCAATCATTTCGGATTTTCGATCCGAAGACCTGGGTTCAAAGTGATGGAAGAAATATTCTTTTGTCATGAGCGTCCCGGCGGGAGCATTACCATCCTTAACTTGTTTCTGGCTTAATTTGGGAAAAGCTATTAATATAAGATATTGCTGCAAATATCTTATGGCAAAAAACAAGACAGAGATTGCAACTTTTGCAGCAGGCTGCTTTTGGGGAGTGGAATTTAAGTTTGCTCATGTTAAAGGTGTTGTAAATACAACAGTAGGTTATACAGGCGGGCATTTGAATAATCCACGCTATGAAGATGTCTGCTCAGATGAGACAGGGCATGCAGAATCTGTCCAAGTTGAATTTGACCATAAACTAGTTTCTTATGAAAAATTGCTTGAAGTGTTTTGGAATCTCCATGATCCTACACAATTCCACAGGCAAGGTCCAGACGTTGGCTCGCAATACAGGTCTGCAATATTCTATAATGATGAAGAGCAAAAAAAGGCAGCCATTAAGTCAAAGGAAAAATTAGAAAAAAGCGGGAAATACAAAAAGCCGATTGTAACTGAAATTTCTAAAGCTGCGGAATTTTATCGTGCGGAAGAATACCACCAGAAATACTGGCTGAAGAACAAGAATTTTGTTTGTCATATTTAATTAATCATATTTGATTTGAATTCAAGGCGACAGATTGAAAAAATAGAGCAATATCCAATAACAATAAAATGCCTGCAAATAAATCTTTCAATGAAAAAATCTACGCTTTGCTGAAAAAAGTCCCGAAAGGAAAAGTCACAACATACAAGGCTCTTGCAGAAGGGCTTAATTCGAAGGCTTACCGTGCAGTGGGACAAGCGATGAGATGCAATCCCTATGCTCCGGTTGTGCCTTGCCATCGAGTTGTTTCTAGCGATGGTAGTATAGGGGGATTTATGGGAACTAAAGAATCCAACAGCAAAGAGATTAGGAAAAAGGTCAGAATGTTAAAAAAGGAAGGTGTTGAGGTTAAAGGCAACAGAGTAGTTGGTTTTGAAAGAATTTTTATAAAGTTTAAGTAATTTATTGGTCACTTGTGTTTCCTTAATGAAGCTTCTATTTGAACAATTTTTTCTTTACCTCTTAATTTGTTGTCGCCATCCTTAAAGGGACTGAATAGGACAGCTACCTTACTATTACGATTTTTTTCGTCCAGCCTTCGCATATCCACCTCACAAAAATTAGAGGAAGTTTCACCATCATAATACATATATCCAAAACGTCTATTAGTGAAAATAAACCAATCATAAGCTGGTTTCAGATTAATAACGCCGCTTAATTGAGCGACCAATCCTTCTAACTCTTGCAAACGAACAACTACCTGAAGGTCACCATCTATGCATACATTTTCTCTAACATTATATCCCATTGTACTTAGTTCACTTGGATTCTTAAAATTTAGAATTCACGACTTTTTTTCAAAAAATTGAAAAAATAAAAAATTACCTCTTTTTCCTTTTCTTTGTTTTCTTGATTTCGTCTTCCAAATCAAGCTCGTCAAGAAGCTCCTTGTACCTGTTCCTTATCGTGACTTCCGTTACTCCAGCAACATCCGCAACTTCCCTTTGCGTCCTTTTCTCGCCATGTATCAAGGCAGATACATACAAAGCAGCGGCTGCAATTCCGGTTGGCCCTCTTCCTGAAGTCAGCTCTGATTTCTGAGCCTGCTCAAGAATTTCAATTGATTTTGATTGTGTCTCTGCGCTAAGCTTCAATGCAGACGCAAATCTGGCAATGTAGTCTGCTGGATTTGAAGGCAGGATTGTAATCCCCAGCTCTCTTGTTATGAACCTGTAGGTTCTGCCGACTTCTTTCTTCTCTATTCCAGAAGCCTCGCTTAACTCATCCAAAGTCCTTGGAACGTCATGCCTCCTGCATGCAGCATATAAAGCGCCTGCAACAACGGATTCCATACTTCTACCCCTGACAAGCCCTCTCTGAACTGCCAAGGTGTATATCCTCGCGCTTTCTTCCTCTACGGATTTTGGTAATTTCAAGTATGAGCTAACTCTCTTGAGCTCAGCCAATGCCAACTTAAGGTTTCTCTCGATTGCAGTTGAAATCCTGTACTGCCATTTTCTAAGCCTGAAGAACTTGTTTCTGTCTTTGCCTCCTAATTTCAGCAAATCAGCCTTTTGCCCAACCTCAGTGCCAAGTCCCTGGTCATATTGAGTATAAGTCATCGGAGCGCCGCTTCTTCGCCTCTTTTCGCCCTCTTCACTGTCAAACTCTCTCCATTCCTGGGTAAAGTCTACCATTTTCTCTTCAATTACAAGACCGCAGTCCCTGCAAATAATTTCTCCCCTATCCCTATTCCAAGAAAGATTGATGCCGCCACATTCCGGGCATTTTTTAACTAGTTCTGCCATTTTTGATTCACCTGCATAAGTTTATATACATTATTAGCAATTAAAATTTACAACCCCTTTACCCCCAATACAAAAATATTTAAATACAAAAATCGTTAAAGTCGATAATTTTAACAAAGTTTATAAAGAAGTAGCTAGAGGTTATATTTAAAGCTTTCGGTTTTTGATAATAGAAAATGGCCAAAATCAAGCAAAAAAGCGGTTCCAAACCTCTTTCAAAAGAGCTTTTTGACGTCCTTGCCTGCCCTCTCTGCAATGGTGACTTGGAGTACACAAAAGGCAAGAAAGGGTTGGTTTGCTCAAAATGCGGTGCAAAATACCCCATAGACCAAGGAATTCCAATATTGCTGCCGCCGGAAAAATAATTTTTAGGCAATTCTTAGGTATTGAACGTATTTAGCAGAGTAAAATCTGTTCAATCAATAAATTTATATTAATCAAGAAAATTTTTTCTTTATGCCGACGTCGCATAACCTGGCAGATGACGAGCTTCATGCAAGGCTCGCATTCGGGACATTGCGCTAGCCTTGAGAGCTGGTTCCCGCAAGGGTATCTCGGTTCAAATCCGGGCGTCGGCGTTATCTTATTATACGATATTTCCGAAAGATTATTCAAAAAAGTGCGAATAGACTTAAAGTCCAATATTAAATAAGCAAAGTTTTTAAAGAATTCTTTAATATAATCGTTTGAAGAGGTTGATTTTTATGTCTAATTGGGGGTGGGTAATAGGAATATTGGTTGTTCTTGGTATTATTGCCTATGCAAATCCTGATTTATTTGATAAAGTAAGACTTGAAATGCCCAAAATAGTTGATAGAACAAAGTTAGGAAAATCAGAACTCGAGAGTGTTTGTTTGTCCAAAATTAATGAGAATTTAGATATTCTCAAGAAACAAACTCCTTCTGACACCAAGATTAATTTAGTTGATTATAAAACTTTTAACAACAAAAAAGATGCAATTGAGTATGCTAAACTATGGGAGAGAAGTAGCCTATTTTTAGAAAAATCATTAGAGGATATTAATAATCTTGAAGAAAATTCCACAATGTTTTTAGGAGTTACGAAAGTGGAAGCATATAATGTGCTAATTCAATCTCGGGTTGCTATTACTGCTGTCATAGTATGTAGTAACAATACTATACTCCAGGGGTCAAAAAAACAGCTCACTTAGTTATATTTGACATGCTGAATAAGAATTTAAGAAAAATAGATGGGATAAAAACTTTATATTACATTCCTTTGTGCACTCCTTTTAACTCAGATATAAGAGCTAACAAATGCTAATGGATAAAATAAATTTTTATAAAGTCCTTGTATTAATAGCGATAATTTTTATAATTATGAATCTTTTAGGACTTCCCTCTAAATTGATAGATTTATTAGGTTTATGAATGAAATAAGATTAGGAAATCCTAAAACATTTTATCTCACCAAAAAAACCCCTGACCCTTTCGCAACATCCCTTGAATATTCAAATTCATGCTCGCTTTCAGAGTAAATTGTAAAAAGCTTTTCTCCTCTTTTTACTTTATCCCCAACGTGCTTGTGCAGGTAAATTCCCGCTCCCTTGTCCTGGGGAGCGCCGGCAATCCTTGCAATCCTCGAGATGAGCGTGTTGTCTATAGCAAAAACCCTGCCGGTTCTAGAAGACGCAAAGTCACAGCAGTATTTGCCGATTTTCAAGTCCTCAGCTGCTATCTCCTTGCCGCCCTGCGCCTTTATTATCTCAACCATTTTTTCATATGCCTTTCCGGAATTCAAAATCTTGCGGGCTTTTCGGTAGCCATTCTTAATTCCAACCATCCCAAAAATCTTGGCGCACATCATCAGGCATTTCTTTTCCAGATCAACAGGCCTTCTTGGATCCCTCTTGAGAAGCCATAAGACATCTCTTGCTTCAAGTGCCGGCCCGATGCCGTTTCCAACCGGCTGTTTGCCGTCGGTAATCAAGACCTTGATGTGCTTCTTCAGCCTCTTGCCTATCTTTTCAAACTGCCTCTTCAGCTTCAATGCCTCGACTTTGTTCTTTACCTTTGCATCAATTCCCATCGGAATGTCTATCAAGATATGAGTGCTTGAAACGGAATGCTTTTTTGCCATGATGGATGCAAGCAACTGGCTTTCAGCGTCAATCTCCAGCGGCCTTTCAACTGAGATTATTTTGTCGTCTGCGGGCGCTAGGTTCAACGCGCCTCCCCACACAATGCAGCCATGATTTTTAAGAACAATCTCCTTCATCCTTCTTATGGAGAAAGAGACCTTTGCAAGAGTCTCCATTGTGTCTGCGGTTCCAGCAGGGCTTGTTATGGATCTCGAGCTTGTTTTTGGGATAAAGTAGCCTGCGGCAGCTATGATAGGAACTACAATCATCGTGGTTCTGTTGCCGGGTATCCCTCCAATTGAATGCTTGTCGATTATCGGGCGCTTTTTCAGGTTAAGCACATCGCCATGTTCTACCATAGCCTTTGTCAATAATATAGTTTCCTCCATTGTCATGACATTTGTGTAGCATGCAGCCACAAAATAGGTCAACTCCACCTGGCTTAGCTTGTTGTGCACGATATCCCAGACTATCTGGTCGATGTCCGCCTTTGATAGTTTCTGCCCGTCAAGTTTTTTCTTGATGAATTCGATTGAAAGCGGCTTCTTTGCAATTGAAATCTCAATGCTGTCATTGTCTTCAAGCTTTAGGGAAGCAATTACTTCCTCAAAAACACCGATCCTGCCCCGGGGAATTATCCTGCTGCTCTGGGCTATGTCAACCACAACAGTCTCAACTTTCTTACCTTTCTTTACCTTAATCCTGTCCATGACATGGAGGTCGAGCATCTGAGCATCTTTGCGATTCAAAACAGCAATCAGCGGGCCACCACTGGAAATGTCTAAATCCTTGCTTTTGAGTTTCATTTTTTATTGGAATTTTATAAGTTATTTTAAAATTTATAGGAAGATCTTTAATGTAGTTTTAAATTTTAGGCTTTTATTTTTTAGTTTCCCGATGCTTGAAATTTTATTTGAACGAGCTATTAAAAATATTTTTCCAGCTGTGTCTTCTCTTCCTCATATATCTGGACAAAAGTCATAAGCAGAGCCAGCATTACAGGACCCAGGATTATCCCTATCAACCCAAATAGATTAAGACCGCCTAGGATCCCGAGCAGCACAAGGATTGGGTGGATGTCTGCCTTCTGGCCGATTATTTTCGGCTTCAGGATGTTGTCGACGCTGCTTATCACAAACAAGCCATATCCGATGAGTATGACGCCCCGAACTATAGTGGAATTATCACTTTGCAGATATCCTATAAATATCAAATTTAGGGCTGCAGGGCCCCATATCAAGGCTGTGCCAAAGTAGGGCAACAGGGCAAAAAACATCATGACAAATCCCCACAAAATTGGAGAAGACAGCCCTAGGGCAAAAAACCCTATCGATCCTACAATTCCCTGGATGATGGCAACCGAGATGTTGCCATAGAATACTGCATATGTTATATCGTGGAACTTGTTGAACACGTTTTGCTTGTGGGACTCCTCCAATGGCAGTATGTTTTTGATTCGTTTGGCTATAATCTCGCCATCTTTGAGCAGGTAATAGACCACGAACATCATGACAAAAAAGCTGAGAAGAAAAGAGGGTATTGACTTGAGGAATATGAAAATATTGTCTATTATAAAAGTGGTTATCCCCTGAATTGAGGCTTTCATGTAGTAATCCAAATCTTCCTGCGGCAAAAATCCAATGAAAAACCTTGTTGCCTTGCAAAGAGATGCACTCTCGTCCCCGCATACAACATTCAAGAAATTTGTCCCAAGGCTGTGCTGGTTTAATTTTGAGTCTTCCTGGATAAGAGCATAAGTTTCGGAAGCTTCCTTGGAAATCACGCCTACAACAAGTATGAACGGCACGGTTATTATCAAGACGACAAAAATTGAAACGAGCAAGGCTGCCGCGTTTTTTTTCCTGATAAATTTTAATGATTTCCTGTAAAGAGGATGCGATAGATAGGCGATAATGGCAGCGGTGAATAGTGCCGGCAGGAATGGCTTTGTTATGTAAAACGCAAGCAGCAGGATTGCAAAAAACAATATTGCGAAGAAAATCCTGGGATAAGTTTTTGACTTGATATTCTCACCAATTTTTTAATATTAATGGGCCTGACCAGATTTTCCATTAGCCTGTGCTAACTTTGAACTGGTGACCTTCGCCGTGCCGAAAATGGCGCATATTCTGAAATTGCTCCTTTCGCCACATGTGTCGAGGCGATGTCATAGCTTCCAGACCTTCCAGCTTATTTTGCAGTCGGTTCACTAGACCACAGGCCCTCAAGACTTGAGGTTTTCCTAATGTATTTATATCTTTCTAATGGGATTATCATCCAAATATTGATGCCCGAAGAGGACTGAAGTAGAACAAAAAGAAAGCTGTTGCCAATCCGAATATTCCCAGTATGACATCTTGTGTAATCTGGTGGAACCTTGTGAAGTCTCTGGTGGCTTCAATTATGTCAGTTTCTGTTATGATTCCAATAAGCTTGTTGTCCTGCATCACAGGAAACCTCTTTATCTGCTTATCTTTCAGAGCCTCACTTATTTCGGAAAAACTTGTTTTTGGAGAGATGATAATGAACTCCTGGTCCATAATGTCTTTAACCTTCGTCTTCTTAGCCATAATGCCCTTGATTATGTCGTTCTCATTAATCATTGCCACCGGCCCTTCATTTCCAACAACAACCAAGCTGCTTACAGACTTGTTCACAAACAATTTCGCGGCTTCAACGATGCTCGAGCCCGGCAGTATGGTAATCACTTCTTTTGTCATTATGTTTTGAACTTTTATCACTTCACACACCCAATTGAACAAGGCTGTTAAAATAGCTTGAAAAAACAAAAACAAACAGCTCGAACAAAACAAACAGGATCAGGACAGCATTCTGTATGTTTCTGTGCATCCTTAGGTTTTCGCTGTAGCTTATCACTATATCCCTTTTAGTGATCAAGCCAACTAATTTGTTGTCGTCTACAACCGGATAGCGCCTGCATCTTTTTGTGTCGATAATCTTCAATGCTTCATCGAGTTTCATGTCCGGCGTCATGCAAGTGACAGGCGATGTCATTATTCTGCTCAGAGGCTCCTTCATGCTCTTGTCCTTTGATATCACCTTTCTCAATATGTCAAGCTCAGTGACTATCCCGATAGGCTTATTGCCCTCATTAACGACAACGCAGCCGCCTCCCTGCAGTGCCAACAATTTAGAGGCTTCCTCAATTCTCGCATCTTTGCCCAGGGTGAGAAAATCGGTTTGCATTATGTTTCTTACTTTTGCCATCGGCATTTTCATTAAGTTAGTCATTTAAATAATTTTCGAAAAATCAGGCCTCATCCGAAAAAAAGGTTAGCAGCATAAGGTCAAATCCTAACCAATAAGGATTGATAACTGACAAAGGGGGTGTTCCTTACGGGAAATGTCAGTTGTAATCCAAAGATGTCAAAGGATTTGAAGCTGCTAACCTAAGCGATAGCGAATTTTTGGATGAAGCCGAAAAATCACCAAAAGAAAAGTTTTTAAACTTGCAATTCACATTGTATGTTATGAAGAAAAATGTAGCTTTTTTATGCATTGCCTGCTTGGTATTCTTGAGCATTGCCTGTGCGCCTGTCCAGCAAACGCAATCACCAATGCCAACACCAGTGCCAGAAACTGAGCCAAGAGCTGAGCCACAGGTGAATCCTGCTCCAAAATTGCAGACTAAGCAAGAGATTTCCCCTGATGTAAGTAATTTGTTGAATAAATCTACAAAAATAAGAAGCATTTCTTACAGGTATAAGGGGCCTGAAACTGCGGATTTCCTTTATGACTTTTATGTAAAAGACCAAAGAATAAAATACAGCCCGGTAAAGGGGACAAAATATTTTGAGGAACAGGATTCTTACAACTATATATTTATAGACAGAGCGGAAAAAACTGCCCAGTCTTATTGCCTGGATGTCTGCACTTATCCCGGCAAGAAGAATGATTTAAACTATGATGCCTCTTATATCCTAACTGTATTTGACTGGATTGATGGCTTTGCAAAAGCGGAAAAAGTCGGCGAAGAAGTAATTGACGACAGAAGTACATGGAAGCTTGACACAAGCAAGGGAATTCTGTGGGTTGATACATTCTACGGCATTCCCCTGAAAGCTGAATCAAATGGAAAAGTTTACAGGTTCCAGCAAATTTCTGTGAACAGCGTGACTGATGAGGATGTTACGCCATAGAAAATGTTAAAAATCCATTATTCAGGATAATTTACCATAAACATCCTTTCTGTGCCCAGCAAAAGTAACATTAATAATTTTCTTATTGCCATCAATATCGGCAATTACCCTATAATCACCTATCCTAAGCTCAAACATCTAAAGTCCCAGCCTTTTTTTAGCCTCAGATTCTGTAAGGAAATTGCCTTTTC
>CAZMBY010000044.1:0-9078 GCA_964564925.1 uncultured Methanosarcinales archaeon | reverse complement strand
AACATTGATAAAATATTAAGCCTTGATTTGGAGATTTTAAAAAAAACGATAAAGAAGAGTTGTGAAATAAAAGCGTCGATTGTGATGGAAGATGAAAAAGAAAAAGGCATGAGAAAGATTCTGAATTACGGGCATACAATAGGCCATGCAATTGAATCTGCTTTAAATTATAATATAAGCCATGGACAGGCTGTTGCAATAGGCATGAGCTACGCGGCAAAATTTTCCGCAAAGCTTGGATTCCTGCATGAAGGATCTGTCATAAGGCAAAACAATTTGCTTAGTTACCTTGGATTTCCCCACAGGCTGGTCCACCATAAAATAAAGCCAAAGAAAATTTTAGAGCTTATGCAATATGACAAGAAAATCCTGAATGGAAAATTAAGCTTCATCTTGCTTAATTCTATTGGGGAGGCATTCATTTATGACAAGCTTGACCTTGAAGACATAAAGAAAATTCTTGAGGAGCGCTAAAATGCTGGCCGCAGTGATTGCTGCAAGAACACAGGAAGAAGCTTTCGAAGGCTTAGAAAAAGCAGAAAAGGCTGACATAATAGAATTAAGGCTTGACTATATGAGTAAAATCAATGATGAAGATATCAAAAACCTAGTTAAGAAGGCAAGAATGCCTGTAATTGTAACCTGTAGGAAGAAATCTGAAGGGGGATATTTTAGTGGAATTGAAGAAGAAAGAATGCAGATTTTAAAAAAAGCTGTTGATTTGAAGGTAGATTTTGTTGATATAGAAAATTCATCAGATAAGGCATGCATTAAAGATCTCATCAAACATAAAAACAAGACGAAAATTATCATTTCTTATCATGATTTCAAAGAAACACCATCCAATCTGATTAATACCTATGAGAATATCAAAAAATTGAATCCAGACTTGATTAAGGTTGTGACGTATGCGAATTTCGTTTCAGACAACTTCAAGATTTTCGACTTGATAAAATACGCTAACAAAGAGGATAAGAGTATCATTTCGTTTTGTATGGGCACTTATGGCCAGTTCAGCAGGGTATTAAGCGCCATCTTAGGGTCAAAAATCACCTATGCTTCAGTACAAAGCGGCAAAGAGTCTGCAACTGGGCAGCTGACCATTTCAGAGATGCTCGATTACAGGATACAAAATTTTAGCAAAAACACAAAAATTTTTGGGGTGATTGGAAATCCCGTTGAGCATTCTTGTTCACATATCATCCACAACACTTCATTTGAGAAGACAAAGACTGATGCAGTTTATCTTAAGTTCAGGGTAGATAAATTAGAATCTTTCGTTGACTATTTTAGGAAGCTGAATTCCGGCGGCTTCAGCGTAACCATCCCCCATAAGATAGAAATTATGAAACATCTGGATGATATCGATGATAAATCCAGAGAAATAGGAGCAGTCAACACAATATCTGTCAAAGATGGAAGATGGATTGGCTGTAATACAGATTGCGACGGCGCAATGCAGGCTTTGAAGGAAAAAACGAAGATAAAAGGGAAAAAAGTCGCTTTGCTTGGTTCAGGAGGGTCAGCAAGAGCCATATGCTATGGGTTAAAAAAAAATGGTGCAGACATAATAATATTAAACAGAACCATAAGAAATGCAAAATTACTTGCAGAGCGATTTGACTGCAATTATAAGAAACTACAGGACATCAAGGATGTTCATTATGATATTCTGATAAACACGACTCCAATAGGCATGTATCCTGACGTTAGTTCTTCTCCAATTAAGAAAAATTGGATTTTGGAAGGATCTGTTGTTTTTGATATAGTTTTTAATCCGCACAAAACAAAACTGCTTCAGGATGCTGAAAAAAGAAACTGCAAGATAATTCATGGCATTGAAATGCTCATTAACGGAGCTGCTTTGCAGTTTGAGTTGTGGACTGGCAAGAAAGCTCCACTAAAATCAATAAGAAAAAAAGTCTTGAGCAATTTGAAAAAATGATAGAAATAAGAACTAAAAAATATGTACAAGCAGCTGTAGAAGCTCCTCCTTCAAAAAGCTACACAAACAGGGCTTTGGTCATTGCATCCTTGGCTAATGGGAAATCTTTGCTGAAGAACGCTCTTTTTAGCGACGATACAGAATACATGATTTCTGCGCTCAAGCAGTTTGGTATCAGGATAGAGAGAAGAAATAAAGATATCTTTGTGCATGGCACTGGTGGAAGATTAAGGCAGCCAAAAAGCCAAATATTTGTTGGAAATGCTGGGACAGCAATGCGTTTTCTCACAGCCTTGTCGTCTCTTGCTCAAGGAAAAACAGCGATAACTGGTGACAAGAGAATGCAGCAAAGGCCAATCAAGGATTTGGTTGATGGAATGCTTCAGTTAGGGGTGAAATCAACGACAAACAGCGGATTTCCTCCTGTTGAGGTATACGGCGGAACGCTAAAGGGAGGGAATATAAAATTAAAGGGCAATGTGAGCAGCCAATATTTGTCTGCTATCCTTATGTGCTCGCCTTATGCAAAGGAGGATGTCTCCATCAATATTTTAGGAAAGCTTACATCCAAGCCTTATATTGACGTCACGATTGACATAATGAAGGACTTTGGAATTCCAATAAAGAATTCCGGATATAAGAGATTTTCAGTAAAAGCCGGCAGAAAATATAAATCAAGAATATATAAGATTGAAGGGGATGCAAGCAATGCAAGCTATTTTTTTGCAGCAGCAGCCATTACAAAAGGAAAGGTTAAAGTAAATAATATAAACCCAGGCACTAGACAGGGGGATATTAAATTAGTTGAACTGCTTGGAAAGATGGGGTGTGGCATCAGGAAAGGCAAAGACTTTATTGAAGTTCATGGCCATAGCCTAAAAAGCATAGATGTTGACATGAATGATATGCCGGATGTTGTGCCTACACTGGCTGTAACGTCATTATTTGCCGATTCAACAACAAATATCAGAAATGTATTAAACTTAAGGGTCAAGGAGACTGACAGGCTTAGGGCTTTGGCAATTGAGCTGAGGAAGATAGGGGCTCATGTCAAAGAAACTGAAGACGGGCTTGAGATAAGGAGGAGGAGGCTGCACAAGGCAATTATAGAGACTTATAATGACCATAGGATGGCTATGAGTTTTGCTGTAGCAGGATTAGCGATTAGCGGAGTAAGAATAAAGAATCCTGCTTGCGTAAACAAGTCATTTCCGGGCTTTTGGAAAAAATTTGGGCAGTTTTACAAAAAATGAACATTGCAGTAATAGGTTTTAGAGGAACTGGAAAGACCACTATATCAAAGCTGTTATCCAGAAGATTTAACAAGAAGCTGATCTCGACAGATGAGGAGATAGAGAAAAGGGCAAGGACAAGCATTGGCAATTATGTCAAGAAGTTTGGGTGGGACAAGTTCAGGGAGCTCGAGTCAGAGGTTATAGAATATGTAAGTGATTTTGATGAGTGTGTATTCGACACTGGTGGCGGCGTTGTAATGAGGAACGAAAATATAATAAATCTCAAGAAGGGTTCCTTGATAGTCTTGCTGACTGCAGACATAAAAACTTTGACTGAAAGGCTGAAGAAGAGCAAAAGGCCTGCATTGACAAAAAAGGGTTACTTAGAGGAGATAACAGATGTACTGCAGGAGAGAGAAAACCGCTACAAGAATGCGGCAGACTACACAATTGACACTTCGAGCCTTAATCCTGAAGAGGCATGTGATCTGATTTCTCATTATGTACAGATGGAGCTGCAGTAAAATGTCAAATGCTTTCGGCACTTTGTTCAGAATCACAACATGGGGAGAAAGCCACGGCAAAGCCATTGGTGTGGTTGTGGATGGCTGCCCGGCTGGCTTGGAATTGAGCGAAGCAGACATTCAGAAAGAGCTTGACAAAAGAGCCCCTGGTCTAAGCGAAGTCGTGAGCCCGAGAAAGGAAGCTGACAAAGTGGGGATTTTATCCGGAGTATTTGAAAATAAGACGACAGGAACTCCGATTTCAATGATGATCTACAACAAAGATGCAGATTCATCAAAATATGAAAAGATAAAGGATTTGCTGAGGCCAGGGCATGCCGATTTCACTTACCAAATGAAGTATAAGTTCAGGGATTACAGGGGAGGAGGGAGGAGCTCAGCGAGGGAAACTGCTGCAAGGGTCGCCGCAGGCGCAATCGCGAAAAAATTGCTTGAAAAGAAAGGCATCACGATAATAGCTTATGTCAAGGAGATTGCAGGAATAAGAGCGACTAAGGTCGATTACAGGGAGATTTACAGGAATAGCGTAAGATGCCCTGATAAAAACATTGCAAAAAAGATGGAACAAATGATTCTAAAGGCAAAAAATGAAGGTGATTCTGTGGGTGGGATTTGTGAAATCGTTGCGTTTAATGTTCCGGCAGGGTTGGGAAAGCCGATTTACAACAAGCTTGAAGCGGACCTTGGCTCCGCAATCCTCGGGATTAATGCAGTCAAAGGAATTGAATTTGGCGAGGGGTTTGGGCTTTCAAGAATGAAAGGCAGCCAATCAAATGACGAATTTATCCTAAGAAATAACAGGATTATGACTAAAACAAATCATCATGGCGGTATTTTAGGCGGCATCTCAACCGGAATGCCAATTGTCATAAGGGCTGTTGTCAAGCCTGCTTCAAGCATATTAAAAAAACAGGAGACAGTCAATTATGCAACAATGAAGCAGGAAACAATTTCAGTTGAAGGTAGGCATGATCCTGCCACAATTGTGAGGTTTCCTCCAATTGCAGAGGCCATGACCGCTATTGTATTGGCAGATCATATGCTCATGGCAGGAAAAATAAATCCCGACACGTTAAGGTGATTTTTCTATGAAAAAAAAAACAGTCGGCATAATTGGAGGAACTGGGCAGATGGGGCAGTTTTTCAAAAGATTTTTTGAGAAAAATAATTGCAATGTCCTTGTATCTTCCAGAAAAACAAAATTAAAGCCAATTGAATGCACAAAGCAGAGTGATGTTGTCATGATTTCCGTCCCTATAGATGATACTATCGAAGTAATCAAGGAGATTGCGCCGCATTTAAGGAGAAATTCCCTATTAATTGACACTACATCAATAAAAAAAGGCCCTGTAGATGCGATGCTTCGCTATTCAAGCTGTGAAGTTATTGGAATGCATCCTGTCTTTGGCCCAAATGTGCCATCAATAAAGAATCAGACTGTGGTCTTGTGCCCAGCCAGGTCAGAAAAATGGCTTAAATGGATATTCCATTTGCTCAGAGAGAACAATGCAAAAATCAAGATTACAACTCCTGAAAATCATGATAAGATGATGTCAATTATCCAGGGTCTAAGCCATTTCAGCACGTTGAGTGTTGCCCATGCAATGAAAAATCTGGGAATCAAGATAGAAGACAGCCTTGGCTATACAAGCCCTGTTTACAAGCTAAGAATGATGATGGTTGGAAGAATCCTCAACCAAGACGCCGATTTATATGCAAATATAGAGATGTTGAACCCGTATAACCAAAAAGCTTTGGAAGCCTATTTGGAATCTGCAAAAAAACTTAAAGATATTATTGAAGCAGGAGACAAAAAAGAATTCTTGATATATTTTGAGGAATGTGCAGAATTTTTTGGCAAATTTAGAAAAGAGGCGGAAGAAAAAAGCGATTACCTGATAGAACAAATGGCAGATATGGAAAAATGAGAATAGCTACTCTGGGCCCGGAAGGAACGTTCAGCCACGAAGCTGCAATTAAATGCAGCAAATCAGCCAAGGTAGTTTTCGGAGATACAATCAGGGATGTTTTTGAGATTGTGCAGCATAATGGAACTGATATAGGGATTGTTCCGATAGAAAACTCGATTGCAGGAACTGTTGGCCAGACTCTTGATTTCTTAATGGAATTTAGGCTTAGGATAAAGACAGAAGAGGTCTTGCCAATTAGCCATAACCTCGTTGGATTTGGGAAGATTGCAGACGTAAGGCACCTTTACCTTCATCCTCAGACTTATGAGCAATGTGAATTGTTCATTAAGAAAAATTTCCGGGATGTTGAGGTGATTCACACTTCAAGCAATGGGAAATCAGCAGAGATTGTTGCAAATTCAAAGGACAAAGCAAAAGCATCGATAGTACCGGGAATAGCTGTTGAGATTTATAAGCTGAAAGTCCTGAAAAGGGATGTTCAGGACAACAGGTTTAATGTGACAAGGTTTTTTGTGATATCCAAGAAAGACAGCAAGAAGACAGGGTATGATAGGACGAGCATTGCAATCTATCCTCAGGTGGACAGGCCTGGTCTGTTGCATGACATGCTCGGACAGTTTGCTGCAAGGGGCATAAATCTCACAAAGATAGAATCAAGGCCTTCAAAAGGCAAGCTTGGCGATTACATTTTTTATATAGATTTTCAGGGTCATAAAACAGAAAAGCGTGTTGCAGAAGCCCTGGAAGAACTTGAAAAGTCTGCTTTTGTAACTTTGCTTGGCAGCTACCCGAGGAAATATTGAGATGGAAATAAAAAAATTAGCTGAGAGTTTGAATCCTGCGGAAAGGAAAGTTGTCAAGGTCCTTGATAATTTTAAGTCTCTTGAAGAGATTATGAGTGTGACAAATCTCAAGGATGTGGAGGTCATGAGGGCATTGCAATGGCTGCAGAATAAGAATGTCGTGAAAATAAAAGAAGAGCAAAAAGAACTAGTCTTTCTTGACGAGAATGGCAGCAAGTACCTGAAATATGGGCTGCCTGAGAGAAAATTCCTTGAAGCGATTGAAAATCAAGCCTCCATTTCTGAAATACAGAAAAAAACCGGCATAAGCAATGAAGAAATAGCAATTTCATTAGGGACTCTTAAGTCTAAGGCAGCAATTGAGATTTCAAAGGGCAAAGATCTCGCTGTCTCTGTCACAGACCATGGCAAGCATTTGCTAAAGCATGGTCTTCCTGAGGAACAATTTTTGAAGGGGGATTTTCCAAGGGAAGTGAAAACCCTCAATGATCAGGAGAGGTTCTTGCTGGAAAACTTGCGAAAAAGGAAGAGGGTGGTGAGAGTGGATCTCTCAAAGAGAGTTAGTGTTGAGTTGACCGAAACAGGCAAAAAATTGTTGAAAGAAAGGATCGAAGATGACTTGATAGAAAAGAGCACTCCTCAATTAATTAGATCAAACTCGTGGAAAGAAAAGAGATTCAGGAGGTTTGATGTAAAGATCAACGTACCGTCAATATTTGGCGGAAGGAAACAGCATTACAGAAGGTTTCTTGATGAAGTGAGGCAGAAATTTGTTGGGCTAGGGTTCAAGGAGATGAAAGGGCCCATTGTAGAAACTGATTTTTGGGACATGGACGCATTGTTCATGCCGCAGTTCCATGCCGCGCGCGACATCCACCAGGCATATTATGTCAAAGAGCCGAAATATGGCAAGCTTGATGAAAGCTTTGTGACCAAAGTAAAAAAATCCCATGAAGATGGGTTTGGGACAAGCTCAAAAGGATGGAGATACGAATTTGACGTCAAGAGGACCCATCGGCATATGTTAAGAACCCAGGGAACTGCCTGCTCTGCAAGAATGCTTGCCTCCAAAGATTTGCAGATTCCAGGAAAGTATTTTTCGATTGCTAGGTGCTTCAGGTATGATGTAGTTGATGCAACGCATTTGTCAGAATTCAATCAGACAGAGGGTATTGTAGTTGAAGAGGGGCTTGATTTCAGGTATTTGAAAGGCCTGCTGAAGATGTTTGCTGAGGAATTTGCAGAAACTGACCAGATAAAGATTACTCCAGGTTATTTTCCTTATACTGAACCAAGCGCGGAATTGCATGCAAAGCATCCTGATCTTGGATGGATAGAACTTGGAGGGTCTGGAATTTTCCGTCCAGAGGTGGTGAAGCCATTGGTTGGAAAAGAGATTCCTGTGCTGGCATGGGGAATCGGGATTGACAGGATCGCGATGTTCAAGCTTGGCTTGAAAGATATAAGGCAGTTATTTTCGCATGATTTGGAGTTTTTAAGAAATGCGAAAGTGGTTTGAATGGCAACTTTTGATGATTTTCAAAAAATAGATATAAGGATTGGAAGAATTATCGAAGTAGAAGAGTTTCCAGAAGCTAGGAATCCCTCTTATAAGGTTAAAGTTGATTTCGGAAAAGAGATTGGGATGAAAAAATCCAGCGTACAGCTTTGCACTAATTACTCAAAAGAAGTTTTAAAAGGAAAGCTCGTTTTAGGAGTTGTGAATTTTCCTACAAAGCAGGTTGGTAACTTTATGTCTGAAGTTTTGGTATTGGGGGTACCTGGAAGAAACAAGCATTGTGTTTTGGTCATTCCAGAAAAAGATGTTGAAGTAGGAGGTAAATTATATTAAAATTTTTAAGAATGGATAAGTCAAAAGTTCAGTACACAAAAATCTGCCCGAAATGTGGGAGCATAGATCTGCCCATAAAAACAAATTTTGTGGAGATGCTGATGCCAACTCCTGAAAAATGCACGAAATGCCCTTACAATGGATTATTTCCAGAGATTGATATTAATGATATCGAAGATTTCAGAAAATCCATAAAAACAAAATAAAATGCCAACAATAACATTTTCATTAAAGGATTTGCAGCATTTGGTTGGAAAAAATATTTCCATGGAGGATATCCTGGATATTGCTCATTACGCCAAGGGGGATTTTGACAGCTATGATGAGGAAACTGATGAGGTAAAAATCGATTTTGGTGACACAAACCTGCCGTATCTTTGGTCTGTGGAAGGCTTTGCAAGATTCGTCAGGGGATTCTTAGGCCTGCAAAAAGGGATACACCAGGTTAAGGTGAATAAAGGGCAATACAAAATAATTGTTGATAAATCCATTATCAAATACAGGCCTTTTATAGCTTGCTTTGCTGCAAAAGGCAGTAGGATAAGTGATTATTTTATCAAGCAAATCGTCCAATTGCAGGAAAAGTTTTGTGAAACCTATGGAAGAAGAAGGCAGAAAGTTTCAATCGGTCTGTATTCCTATAAGAGAATCACATTTCCAATCCATTACAAGGCAGTTGATCCGTTATCAATGGAATTTGTGCCGCTTGAATTTAAGTCAAAGATGAATTTGAAAGAGATTCTTGCAGATCATCCTAAAGGAAAAGAATATTCGTGGATTCTTGAAGG
>CAZMBY010000043.1:0-9699 GCA_964564925.1 uncultured Methanosarcinales archaeon | reverse complement strand
TGGGCATTCAGATACCCCACGCTACGTGGGGAGACTTAGCCCACTGTTGATTAAGGAAAAGTGTTGAGAAGATATTCTTCAAACTAGCCAAAAGAAATCCGAAACAGCTTTTGGTGATAGAAGACAAAATCCAGGAAATCAGGCAAAATCCCCAACACTACAAGAATTTAAGAAAACCGCTACAGCATCTTAAAATAGTACATATTGACAAGAGTTTTGTGCTTGTATTTTCAGTTGATGAAAGCAGGAAACATGTGGTAATTGAAGATTATGACCATCACGATAATATCTATTAAAAATAGTTCCTGGGGGCAGGAATTCAACTCTGCGGACGCAGTTTTCCCACCCTTTGTAGGGAAAAGAAATTAACAAGAGTTTCTATAAGGTATCTTCAATCAGAAGTCGGAGTCTTAAATCATGAAGTGCAATAAAGAGATAAATCAAAGGCAAAAAGTTTATTGAGAATTTGTTTCAATAGATTTTTAAAATAATGCTTTATCTTTACTCTTATGGACATTACAACCAAGCAAAATTACATCAAGGCAGGAAAGATTTCAGCCGAAACTCTAGAATACGGAAAGAGCCTGATTAAAAAAGGCAATTTTTTGCTTGATGTGACTGAAAAAATTGAGAAAAAAATGTATGAGCTTGGCGGAAAACCGGCATTTCCCGTGCAGATTGCATGCAATGAAATTGCAGCTCATTTTTGCGCTGATGAGGACGACAAGACAATCTTTGAAGACCAAATTGTAAGCCTGGATTTGGGAGTGCAGGTTGATGGGGCAATTGGCGACACTGCTTACACCATCGATTTGTCCGGAAAATATGATGAGCTGGTTAAAGCTGCCCAGAAAGCGCTGGAAGAGGCTCTGAAGATTGTCGCTGTCGGTGTTGAACTGAGAGAGATTGGAAAGACAATAAATGACACTATTACAAGCTACGGCTACAATCCGGTTAGAAACCTTTCCGGGCACGGCTTGGACTTGTACGGAATTCACACTAAGCCCACCATTCCAAATATCGATAACGGCGACAAGAATGTGTTGAGTAAAGGGATGGCTTTTGCAGTCGAGCCTTTTTCAACAACAGGCTCGGGAGTTGTGCACGAAAGCGGATTAGCGACTGTATTCATGCTTGAGAGGCCGCGGGCTGTGAGAAGCCCGATAACAAGGGAAGTGCTGCAGGAAATAATAACTTATGAAGGCCTGCCTTTTGCAAAGAGATGGCTAACAAAAAAATTCGGGGCAAAGGCAAACTTTGCTTTGAGGGAGCTGAGGCAGCTTGGAATGATACATGAATTCCCCCCTCTGGTTGAAATTAATAATGGAGTTGTTGCGCAGGCGGAGCATTCTATACTAATTGATGATGAAGGGGAAGTTATTGTTTTGACTAAAATATAAGTTAGAATTGCTCACTATCAATAATAACCAAAATATTTTCTGTTGCTTCTAAATAGTAGTTAAAAAGGCAAAGATTTAAATATGGAGATGATATCCAAAATGCTTTCATTAACGAGGATACGATGAATGGAAGCCAAGGAACAACACAGACGCCAACACCCTACGGAATTGAGCTTCTTATTGGTTCCTCAAGGGTAATGCAAGGAGTTAGAAACTACATTCTAAGTGTAGCCCCTGTCGATGTACCTGTTTTAATAGTAGGAGAAACGGGGACTGGCAAGGATTTGGTGGCAAGGGCATTATATACTCACAGCAGGAGAACAACAGGACCCTTTTTGCATGTGAACTGTGCTGCAATTTCTCAGCCTTTGATCGAAAGTGCATTGTTTGGGTATGTTCATGGTGCATTTAGTGGGGCCATTAAAGGTGGAAAGCAGGGATATTTTGAAGCCGCAAATCACGGAGTAATATTTTTGGATGAGTTCACAGAGTTGCCATTGGACATGCAAGCTAGATTATTGGTAGTTCTGCAAAATAAGGAATTTATGAAAGTAGGTGATACTAAAACGCATACAACAAATGCTCGAGTTATCGCAGCTATGCCATTAGATGTTGAAGAGGCTACTCGGCAGAAAAAGCTTCATGAGGCAATAAAGTACAGACTGAATGGCATAACAATCCATCTTCCTCCTTTGAGAGAGAGGGGCGAGGATGTTCGGGAATTAGCCGAATATTTTTTAGCAAAACATGTAGAGCGGTATAACAGGCAAATCTCACTAGAGGATGGCGCTTGGCGATTTATTGATTCCTATAAATGGCCTGGAAATGTAAGGCAGTTAAGTCATACAATTGAAGCAGCAGTTGTAAGATTTGGAGAAGAGTCCAAACCAGCAAGATTAAGTAGTTCAGATTTAGAGAGCATACTTCGTGTTCCATCTGGAAAATCAGCTGATGGCATCACGGTACAGACTCCGAACGCTGGAACCGAGCCGTCCCAAAACCCCGAGATTGCGGCAGGTGGTATATTGTATAAAGATGATGTTGTTGTTTACAAACTCCCCGTTATTAATGCAGATACAACCATTGATTTGAAAGATGTGGGAAGAGGCGCTGCGTGGGCCGCACAAGGAGCAGTCATTGAAAGAGTGTTAAAAGAAACTAGGTGGAACCGGGTAGAAGCAGCTAGAAGGCTTAATATATCATACAAAGCTTTGCTATACAAGATAGCGCAGTTAGGAAAAGAAAGAAAAGAAAGCAGATAAGGACTTATTCTTAATTGGTTAAAATTGGTATATTCATGAAGAGTTCTACTTTTATGAATTTATTGAGCTGATAACATCATTGACATTCATCATCTCTTCCTTTCCAGTCTTCATATCCCTCAGCTTCAGCTTATTCTCTTCAAGCTCTTTCTTCCCGACGAATACAACAAAAGGTATTCCAAGAGAATTTGCGTATTCCAAGTTCTTGCTCAGGCTCTTGTCGCTTAAGTCAATGTCTGTGTTGATTCCTGCCTCTCTAAGCTGCTTCGCAATTTTCATGCTTTCATTTATCGTCTTGATGGGGATGACATAAACTGTTGTATTTGTTTTCTTCGAATTCTCCTGGTTTTCCAAAAGCGCGTCATATATCCTGTCAACACCGAAGCTCACTCCAACCGCAGGAAATTCTCCTTTTCCTAGAAATGCGCCTATCATATTGTCATATCTGCCGCCTGCGCATACAGCGGATTTGATGATGCCGTTCTTCATGAATGTCTCAATGACAGTTCCTGTATAATAAGCCAAGCCTCTGGCCAGTGAAACATCGAAGTCAACCATTATTCCAAAAGTTTTAACATATCCCAGCAATTGCTCAATCTCATCTAATCCTCTGGAGTTCTTTATGAATTTCTTGAGCTGCTCAATCTTTTCTTCATTTGCTCCTCTTGCATTTATTAAATTTGCAATAAGGCCTATTTTCTTGTCGTCTATATTTTGCTGCCTTAATTCACCTTTCACAACTTCAGAGCCGAATTTTTCCAGCTTGTCTATGGACAAAATAACGGATTCCTGCTTGTTCTTCTCAACTCCGCAATATTCCAGGAGATCATTCAGCAGTTTCCTGCTATTGACTTTTATCACGATGTCGAGGCCAAATTTCCGGAATGCTGCAAAAATAAGCGCAATTATGTCTGCATCAGTTGCCATCGACGAAGAGCCGACAGCGTCGACATCGCATTGTGTGAACTGCCTGTATCTTCCGGAAGCGACAGGCCCGTCCCTGAAAACTTCGCCAATCTGGTACCGCTTGAAAGGCATTTTTATAGTCGGATTCATCGCTATATACCTGCACATTGGAACAGTCAGATCATACCTCAATCCAAGCTCCCTGTTGCCTTGGTCCTTGAGCTTGAAGGTTTCCTTCAGTATTTCAGCGCCGCCTGCATATTTTGAAGACAGCACATCATACCTCTCAAATATAGGCGTGTCCAAAGGCGCATAGCCGTATAGCTCAAAAACTTCCCTTAGGGTATTGACTACCTTGTCCCTCAATATCTTTTCTTCGGGGGAGAAATCCCTTGTTCCTTTTGGTATTTGAAGTTCCATATTATGTTTTATTTTGATTTTGGTTTAAATAGTTTGTTATGTGATTAAGGTTGTCTATTTGAAAATCGCCTTTAATCTTGTACCCAACAGTCGTACATCCAGCCCTTTTCCCTGCAATCATGTCATTCCTTGTGTCTCCTATTAAAATTGCATTTTCAGGTTTAACTTTTAAAATCTTACAGGCTTTCAATACCATCTCAGGAGAAGGCTTTCCATGCTTCACATCTTCGGCAGTCATTACAACATCAAAGAATTTGTATAATTTAAACCGGCTGAGAATGCTTGCCGCGATTGCTTGTGTAGAATTGGAGATTAATCCTGCCTTGAATCCGCCTTTTTTTATATGGCTCAATACATTATGAGAATTTCGGAATAGTTTTACTAAGTGCACATTTTTTGCAAAATACTGGTCCTTAAGCCTGTTGAGTTCCCTGGCATTTTTGTCAGGAAAAAAGAGCCGGATATCATCTTCCAATGGACCGCCAAAATTTTTCCTGAATGAGGATATTGGGATTTCGCTTCTTCCGCTTTCTTTCCTTATGCCATTGAATGTATTATGCCACGCGTCAAAAGAATCAACCAATACCCCATCCAAGTCGAACAAAACAGCATGAAAAGGGAGAGCTCGTGAATTCTTCGCCTTGCTCATCTGCCTAACTTCCTTTCCTTGCACGGTATCTCCCCCTTTTTTCAACAATCCCGAGCCTTTTCAAAGTCTCATGGCTGTTTCTTGCTTCCTTCTTGTACGCTTCCAATGCACAGCCAAAGCACTCTTCCCAGATTTTGTAATGCTTTGACTCAAGGCCTTCTTTCAGAAGATGCAGGTCAACAGCCTTGTCTTCTGCTTTTTCCGAGAAGAAAGACAATCCGAAATCAATTATGGATAATTCCCTGTTAAACACCATATTTGATGTCGTCAGGTCATGGTGTATGATCGAGTTATTATGCAAAATCGCTATTTTTTTGCCGATTTCTTCGCACACTATCCTATGGTTTGATTTGCCAAGAAACTCTTTTACCAATTTTCCTTTGACATTGGAAATAACCAAATTTTCCCTTTCGTCATTGCTTATCAGCCTCGGTGCTGGAAATCCTATTGCTTCAAGCTTTTGGAGAATCTTTGCCTCTCTCCGAGTCCTGAAGCCTCTAAGCCTTTCGTCAATTTCTTTGATTCTATATGATTTGTTAAATCGGTTTTTTAGAATTGTATTTCCCTGCAAAAATAATTTTGCTTCTGCTCCTTGCGCTATTAATTTTTTCATGGCATACAATTTTTTAAAAACATTTAAAAACTTAATTGTTTGATTAATGCCTTACATAAGTGCAAAACGCGCTCAAAATGCACAAAAACGAAACATTTATAAAGTAGTTACTACTGCTTAGAGAGGAATATGTTCACAAATAAAAAATGTATTATTGGGATGGTACTAGTGCTCTTTTTGCTTTCTTTGCAAGTGGCAATTGCCAAGCCCGACTATGTTCCTGGAGAGATTATTGTAAAGTTTAGGAACAAGCATGATGATTCTGCAATCAATTTGCCTTCAAAGATAAAGATTCAATCGGCAGAGAAGATACTGCAGGCAAGAAACCCAAGAACGCGTGACCTTCACACTTTTTACAGGATGAAGATAAGCGGGGATATGGAAGAAGCTATCAGGCAAATTATAAGGGATCCTGATGTGGAATACGCAGAGCCAAACTATATAGTGCACACGACTTTGCTCCCAAATGACGTTAATTTTTCCAAATTATATGGATTGCACAACACAGGGCAGACTGGAGGCACACCCGATGCTGATATAGACGCTGCTGAGGCATGGGACATAACAACAGGGAGCAGCAATGTTGTTATAGCTGTAATTGACACTGGTGTGGATTACAATCATCAGGATTTATCCCCAAATATCTACATGAATACTGGAGAAGTGCCGAACAACGGGATAGATGACGACAACAACGGATTCATTGATGACATTAGGGGATGGGATTTCGCAAATAACGACAATGATCCTATGGATGATCAAGGCCATGGAACCCACGTTTCCGGAACAATTGGGGCAGCAGGCAATAATAATATCGGAGTTGTTGGAGTGAATTGGAACGTAAAGATACTTCCTGTAAAATTCTTGGACTCATTTGGAAGCGGAACAACAGCTGATGCAATTGAGGCGATTGAGTATGCAACTATCATGAAAGTTGACGTGATGAGCAACAGCTGGGGAGGCACTGGATTTTCACAGGCAATGGAGGATGCCATAAAAGTTGCTAACGACGCAGGGATTCTATTTGTTGCGGCTGCCGGCAATTCAAACGGCAACAATGATGTATTTACATTCTATCCTGCAAACTACAATATCCCAAATGTCATTTCAGTTGCGGCAACAGACCATAATGACTTAAGAGCACCTTTCTCAAATTATGGAGCAGCCACAGTTCATTTGGGTGCTCCCGGTGTAGCTATATCTTCAACTGTGCCAAATGGAAGCTGCCAATTATGCAGTCCGAGTGGCTATGGCTCTTTAAGCGGAACATCAATGGCCACTCCCCATGTTTCCGGAGCAGCCGGCTTGATAAAAGCTCAATTTCCTAACTTGAAAAGTGATGAACTCAAAGCAAGACTGCTCAATAGCGTGGACGCACTAAATTCCCTCAATGGGATAACCACGACAGGTGGACGGTTAAATGTATACAACTCGCTTGAATCAGACACAATAGCGCCAGCCAAAATTACAGATTTGGCAGTGACGTCAACAACAATCAACTCCGCATTGCTTTCATGGACAGCACCAGGCGATGATGATAGTACAGGACAAGCTTTCCGATATGAGATAAGATACTCTAGTTCTCCAATAGATGATGCAAACTGGCAATCTGCGGCAAAGGTAAATTCGGCTATTAAGCCTCAGGCTGCAGGAGCAGTAGAATTGATTGAAGCCAATGGCCTCGAATTCAACACGAATTATTATTTTGCTGTAAAAGCCTACGACAATGTAGGAAATCCTTCAGCATTGTCAAATTTAGCAAACGGCACCACAAAAAATGCCATCATTCTTTTTGCAGACAACATGGAAAATGGAATAAACAATTGGCAGCCAAATGGGCTGTGGCATCAGGAAACAAAAAGGTATTCAAGCGCCGGAAAAAGCTGGTCTTATAACAATGGCGCTCCAAACTACAATTATGACATTGGAAATAATCAAGGTACATTAACATCACCAGTCATAGACCTTTCAGCACAAGACACAGCAATTTTAAGGTTCAAGTACTGGTACAACACCGAGACGTCAGGACTATCTTATGACAAAAGGATTGTGCAGATTGGCGTGAATGGCATCTTTGCATATCTTGCTCAGTTGTCAGGAGACAGCATGAACGTTTGGAATGATTATGAAGCTGACATCTCGCAATATTCTGGAAAAAGCATTCAAATTAGGTTTTCGTTCAATACAGTGGATTCCATACTCAACAACTTTGAAGGATGGTATATAGACGATTTAGAATTATTCGGAGACAATAACTCGGCAAATTTCACCCAGCCAAATGAAACCCAGAATCTGGCTCCAATAGCCGATGCCGGCAGCAGCCTGAATTTAACAGACGAGGATGGGAATAATTATGAGATGGCACTCTTGAATGGCACAGGCTCTTATGATGCTGATGGAAATATCTCAGCTTATGAATGGAAGGAAGGAAGCGATATAATTGGAAACTCTGTTTATTTCACCCATAATTTTTCTGTAGGAGCGCATGTTGTCATATTGACTGTGACCGATGATAAAGCTGCAAAAGGCGTTGACAATGTGACAATAATTGTGAACCCGCAACCGCAAAATCTAGCGCCAGTCGCTAATGCAGGCTTGGATAAGGATTTGACAGACGCTAACGGAGATGGATTTGAGGCAGCAACCTTAAATGGTTCAAGTTCGTTTGACCCTGATGGGGTGATTGTTTCATACTTATGGAAAGAGGGGAACATTAATTTAAGCAATTATTCCAGCTTCACAAAAAACTTTGCTGTGGGAAACCATGCATTGACATTGATTGTGACAGACGACAAAGGAGCGCAATCCACCGACAATGTTTCAGTCAGTGTTCTGCAGGGTAGTATAAAAAAGGCATTCAATGACACATTCAACAGGCCAAATTCAAACACAATCGGCAACGGATGGGTCGAGGTTAGTGGCGACTTCAATATACTCAATAACCAGTTAAGGAACAATGGCAAAGGCACCCATCTTGCTGTTGCAAATTTTAGCGGAAGCAACTTAAATGTGTCTTCAATCTTCACTTCAACCAACAACAATGGCGGTCCCTATTTTGGCATTGTGATGCGTTACCAGGACCCAAAGAATTACTATCTTTTCTACAGGACTGTAGGAGGATCAAGCACAACAAAGATATCAAGATTTGTTAACGGAATTGAGAAGGTGCTTGTAAGCAATTCATTGCCTAATCCAGCCAAGAATACTCCTTTTGAAATGGAAGCAATCGCAAGCGGCAACACATTAACTCTATTCGTAAACGGAGTTAAGAAATCGCAAGTGACAGACACTACATTCACTTCAGGAAAAGCCGGTGTTTATGTAAAAATGAAAGGCACTAATTCGCATATTGTTGATGATTTCTTTGCAACGTATTCTTAATAAAATAGCCCCGGGCAGATTATTAGACTTTTGAGTTTATATAGTGCATGGGCTGTTATTTTGGCCGCTAAAAACTAATTAAAACTTTTGTTTAACAATAAAACAATATATATAAATAAGAAAACGAATGCATCTGAAATATGCCGAGAAGCATTTGTATATTTGCACTTTTATTTTTCTCTTTGATTGTGCTGAATTCATGCACATCACCATCACTGACTGATGCTCAAGCCCTAGGGAATGAACAGAGTGCTTCTACTGGGATAAGTAAAGGGCAGACGCCTCCTGACTTTATAATCAAAACAATAGATGGAAAAGAAATACGATTAAGCGAATTCAAAGGCAATAAGCCAGTCCTTCTTTATTTCTGGGCTTCATGGTGTCCATATTGCAAGCAGGATTTAGGCATTGCCAAGGATATTTTTCCTAACTACGCCGATAAGGCAGCATTTATTGCAATTGATCTTGATTTGAATGAAAATGCTGATTTAATCAGAAAGTATAAGGAAAAGATGGGACTTAGAAACATAGAATTTGCAGAAGGAAATAAGAGGATATTATCAGACTATTCCATCATATACACAACCACAAAATACGCCATTGGAAAAAATGGTGAAATAATATACAAAGGCTCTGGCGTCTTTACCAAAGAGCAATGGGAAGTTTTGCTCAATGGACTGGCTACAAGCAATTGATTATTGATAGTGGTAGATTAATTCACATAACCATTAATCAACATCCTTCCCAACACGCTGAGTTTTATTTCCACTCTTCCCTTAATCTCCTCAGTTTCAACCAATCCCATCTCTTTAAGGCCTTCTGACTTCAAGTTTCCATTGATGTGGTAGGAAATCAAAGGCAGGCTCATCTTTGTTTTCTTGCTTAATTCCTCCAGGGAAATGCAGCAATTGGGTTTGCTCAACGTTGTTAATATTTCCATCTTTTTGTCAGTCAAAATCCGGTAATACGAAAACTTCAATACCGGAAGAAGCATAGCCATTCCCTTCTCCACGGAAAATGCCTTTATCCCATTTACAAAAGCAGCGCTTGTTGCAGCGCATGTTGTCA
>CAZMBY010000042.1:0-10044 GCA_964564925.1 uncultured Methanosarcinales archaeon | reverse complement strand
ATCGGAACAATGCCCGTGGCATTGTATAAGTCCGTTGGAAACCTTACTTAACAATTACTAAACCTTTTTATACACTTTTTGTTCTCATTTAGTTATGTCACAGCAATTCAACATTAAGGATGTCAAGCATCATGAATCATCCCATACCAGAAAAGTAAAGGAGCTGGAAGAAGAGCTTTCAAATACAAAATACAACAAGAGAACTCAGCACCATATCGGCCTAGTCAAGGCTAAATTAGCAAAGATTAAGGAAGACTACCAAAAAAAGGCAGCCGGGAAAGGGAAGCAGGAAGGCTTCTCTGTGAGGAGGACAGGCGATGCAACTGTGATTCTTGTAGGCTTCCCTTCTGTTGGAAAATCAACTCTCCTAAACGCGATCACAAACGCGAATTCTCCTGTTGGAGCATACGCATTCACAACATTGACTTGCATACCTGGCTTATTGGAGTACAACCATTCAAAAATACAGGTTTTGGATGTCCCCGGAATTGTTGAAGGCGCTGCAACTGGTAGAGGCAGGGGAAGGGAAGTTCTTGCATGCGCGCAAAGCGCCGATCTTGTTGTCATTCTCCTTGACATCTATCATCCGGAGCATCTTGAAGTTGTGAGAAATGAGATTTATGAAACTGGATTGAGGATAAACCAAAAGCCTCCAATGGTCAGAATATCCAAAAAAATGAGAGGAGGTATTGACATAGGATTGACTGTGAAGCTGACAAAGCTCAACGAAGAGACAATTAAGGACATTTTGAAGGAGTTTGGATTGCAGAACTGCAGCATCGTGATAAGGGAGGATATAACCGATGATCAGCTTATTGATGCAATAGAGGGCAGCAAAAAATATGTCCCTGCTATAACTGTACTGAACAAGATTGACATGGTGGATAAGAGTGAATTGGAAAGAATAAAATCAATTGTGAAGCCTGACATTTGCGTCTCGGCTGAAAATAAGGATAATACAGAAGCATTGAAAGACCAGATCTTCAAAAAATTGGAGTTCATTAGGATTTTTTGCAAGGAAGTCGGCAAGAAGGCAGATATGGACGTGCCTTTGATAATGAGGAAAGGCAACACTTTAAGGGATGTCTGCATGAAGCTCCACAAGGACTTCATAAGCAAGTTCAGGTTCGCAAGGATCTGGGGCAAATCAGCAAGGTTCGATGGGATGCCTGTGAAAAGACTTGATTACGTCTTCGAAGACAAGGACATTGTGGAGATACATTTGAGTTGAAATGGCATGGGATTTTGGGCAGAATTTTTCGGTGAAATGGTTGCATGGATAGCTGGTGAAGCATTAATAGATAAGATTTCGAGAAGAATATTATTAATTTTTTTAAGTTTACTCGTAATTCTTATATTTTTCTTAGTTGTTTTTTATTACTTTAAGTGATTAGTTCATTGATTCGGAATAGTTATATTCATGCCCGCAACCTTTAAATACCACTTCATCTTACCTTAAGTTAAATCAAATGAGAAGAATAGAAAACTTGATGGCAAAGATTGGGTACGCTTTCTACAGGCTGTTTTCTGGCTACAAATACTTCTTTTTTTACTTTAGGCATTGATTGGCTTCTATAATAAATTTTGAAGATTATCCACAACATTCAGTGCCCTCAGCAGATTTTCTTTCTTGACTATCACCAATAATTCAGGTGCAGAACTCATAATTTCCACTATGTTTATTCCCTCTGCATTAAGGCTTGATGTGACTATTGCGATTATGCCCTTTATTTCCTGGGCTTCTTTTGTGAATTGAAGGTTTATCTCAACAAGCTTCTTATTGATTGAGAGTATGTCTGATTTTTGGAATATGCTGTAAAATTTTTCTATATTCTTGTCATCAATCATGATGGTGATGCTTTGTTCTGCTTGTATAGTTCTCAGGATTTCCCCTTTTTCAATATCAACTGCTGAATTTAGTTTGCCGATGCATTCGATGCTCTTTTTGTTTTTCTGCACCCTTATATCAACAACATCGCTTCTTGTCTTCACAGCTACTTTCAAAAAGATATTCTTGAGTGAATCGCTGTCCGCTTCTCTTTCTGTTTTCTTATATCTTCTTATCGCGCTCATGACAGCATTCAGATTTTTGTCTTTTAGCCTTATTCTCTTTATTATATGCCTGGAAAGGGCCCTTAGGCTTATTATATTCTTAAATAAGCACTTGCGTACAATAAAATCATTGTCCAGAAAAGAAGCCACTCTATCGGATATTGTGTTTTGTGTCATAAAAGACTCAATTGAGACTATATTTATAAATTTAACTAATTTAAGTCACAAAATTTAAATAGTTGTGCAGGGCTGCAGCTTTATGATCATTTGCTCTTATAAAGATAATTTGAAACTTGATTTTGCCAGCCTGATTTCTCTATACTGGAATTGAAAATTATTTTTCTAAAAAATGATTAAAAGACAATCTTACAGGCTAATGGCGAAAGTGCCGGGGGCTAAAAAAGCTCCTTTAGGCAGCTTAGCCCCTATAGTTGAAACCTTGCCGTATGCGGTCAATCCTGTTGATTATTTTGCTAAATTATCCAATTTTGGCGCAAGCAAGAACTGCATAATGTTTGAGTCCGCAAGCATAGTTCCAAAATATGGTGAGAAAAGCTTGGGCAGCAGCGACCCATGCCTTAAAGTAATTGGAAAAAATGAAAAATTTGAAATCCTGGCATTGAACGAGACTGGCAAGAGGTTCATAGAATTTTTGCATGGGGAATTTGATTTCTGCGATGAAGCCGCATATGAAAACAGCAGAATATATGGCAAGCTCAAGCCAAAAAGGAAGATAGCAAGCGAAAATCAAAGGCTCAAGCTAGTTAACCATACTGACATATTCAGAAGGATCATCTTCAAATTCAAGCCATTATCCAAGCCATTCACACCATACTGCGGGTTATTTGGGGCTATCTCTTATGATTTTATTGATCAGTTTGAAGACTTGCCTAAAAACAAGAATGACCTGACACATGATCCAGATTATGTGCTCTATTTTTTGGATAATCTGTTCTTCATAGATCACAGGGAAAACAAAACTTATTTCATAGCTAATTCATTAGTAACTGGTGATGGTAACATCCATAAGGAATGCAAATCAAAGTTAGAACATTATAAAGAGGCAGCAATGACTACAATGACCAGGAATGCATCGAAAACAAAAACCAAAGCAAATTCTGTAAGGTTTGAGACAGATACAAAATCGCAGGAATTCATAAGACTTGCAAATAAGATAAAGGAGCACATCAAAGCCGGGGATATATATCAAGCGGTTTTATCAAGGACGATAATATCCAAATTCAATAGCGAACCATTTGAAGTCTATAAGAATCTTAGAGAGCTTAATCCAAGCCCTTACATGTTCTACATCAACTATGGTGATGGAATTCTTCTTGGCGCCTCTCCTGAAACGTGCCTGAAAGTGGAAGGTGATCAAGACAAAAGAGTTGAGATACGGCCGATAGCAGGCACAAAGCCAAGAGGAATCATTGAGAACAGGATAGATTTTGACCTGGACTCAAAGTATGAAGCCGAGCTAAAAATAGATAAAAAGGAGATTTCTGAGCATATAATGCTGGTAGACTTAGCAAGGAATGATGTTGCCAAAATTTCAAAACCCGGAAGCAGGTTTGTTGATGAGACCTTTGTTGTTGAGAAATATTCCCATGTCCAGCACCTCGTCTCCAATGTTGTTGGAATTTTAAAGCCAAATATTGATGCGCTGCATGCTTATGTGGCAACTATGAACATGGGCACATTAACAGGCGCTCCAAAAGTTGAAGCGATGAAGGTCCTAAGGAACTATGAGAAAAATAAAAGAGGATTTTACGGGGGATCAGTTTGCTATATGACCCCAAGCGGAGATTTTGATAGCGCAATTGTGATCAGGTCTATCAATATCAAAAGTAATAAGGCTTATGTGAGAGCGGGAGCCGGTATTGTTTATGATAGCGATCCGGATTCCGAATTCGCCGAGACAGAGAGGAAGGCATATGCCTGCTTAAAGGCATTGCAATTGGGTGATTAATTTGAAAGTTCTGATGATAGACAATTTTGATTCATTCACCTACAATCTGGTAGATGAATTTGAGAAAAGAGGGTGCCATGTCGAAGTCTACAGGAATAATATAGGACTTGAGGATTTTGATAATATTGTACTGGACTTGAAGCCAGATTTGATTGTTATATCGCCAGGTCCGTCATCTCCAAAAGATGCCGGGATCTCAATTGGTGTGATAAAAAAATATTCTGGAAAAATACCGATATTCGGAGTCTGCCTGGGGCATCAATGCATTATAGAAGCATTTGGAGGCACTGTTGATAGGGCTAATGAAGTGATTCATGGAAAGCCATCAAAAGTAACTCATGATAAAAAATCAATTTTCAAGAATATAGAAAACCCTTTTCAAGTCGGCAGGTATCATTCATTAGTTGGCATTAAGGTTCCAAAGGAGTTTATAGTGAGTGCAAAGACAAATACTGGTGTTGTGATGGCCGTGAGGCACAAAAAATTTTTCGTTGAAGGCGTGCAATTCCATCCCGAGAGCATACTTACCCCAAATGGAGGCCTATTAATAGAAAACCTCGTAGGGGTGTTAAGATGATCCAGGAAGCGATATCAAAGCTTGCAGACAGAAAAGACCTGCTTGAAATTGAAGCTGAAAAGTCAGTAGAAGACATAATGGAAGGAAGAGCTACGAATGCTCAAGTGGCGGCATTTCTCGTCGGGCTAAGACTAAAAGGGGAGAGTGTAGATGAAATAACTGCCTGCGCTAAAGTAATGCGCGAAAAATCCATAAGGATACATCCAAATGTCAAATTCCTGGTTGATACGTGCGGAACAGGAGGCGATAATTCCGGAACTTTCAATATTTCAACAGCAGCAGCTTTTGCTGCAGCAGGTGCAGGAGCGGATGTCGCAAAGCACGGCAACAGGTCAATAAGCTCAAATTGCGGGAGTGCTGATGTGCTAAGGGCTTTGGACATTAAATTTGAAATTGAGCCCAAAAAGGTCGAGGAATGCATAGAGAAAATAGGGATTGGATTTTTGTTTGCTCCAAATTTCCACCCTGCAATGAAGTTCGCAGCTGAGGCAAGAAAGGAGATAGGGATAAGGACAGTTTTTAATGTTCTTGGGCCATTGACAAACCCTGCGGGGGCTAAGTCGCAATTGATTGGGGTTTTCAATCCAAAAATAATGGCAATTATGGCACGTGCATTGAAAAACCTAGGGAGCAGGCATGCTTTGATTGTGCATGGATGTGGTTTAGATGAAATTACCTTGACCGGCAGTACTGAAGTAATGGAATTGGATAACGGCAATATCATGCATTACACGATTAACCCTGCGGATTTTGGATTTAAGATTTGCTCAATTGATGGTTTGAAAGGCGGTTCTCCTGAAGAAAATGCAAAAATAATAGTGGATGTTCTTAAAGGATTGAGAGGGCCAAAAAGGGATATTGTTGTTTTGAACGCCGCCGCAACGTTGCTGACGATAGGCCTCGCAAAAGGCTTTGATGATGGGGTATCTCTTGCATCAAGAGCAATAGACTCCGGCATGGCAATGAAGAAATTGGATGAGTTGAGGGAATTCACTAACAATGCTCAAAAAAATAATTGAAAATAAAACCAAAGAAATTGAAGAAAATAAGAAGAAAATGCCCTTGCCTAGCTTTAAAAGCAAGCTCACTATATCGACAAGGGATTTTAAGAGGGCATTGTCAAAAGACAAACTGAATCTTATTGCTGAATTCAAAAGAAAAGCTCCATCAAAAAATATGATTGAAAAACAATTTGGCATTGCAGGCATCATAGACATCTACAATAAGAATGCGGATGCTATTTCTGTATTGACGGATAACAAGTTCTTTTCTGGAAGTCTTGATGAAATGCATAATGTAAGCAAGCTTACCAATCTCCCTATATTGAGAAAAGATTTCATAATAGATGAATATCAAATTTATGAGTCAAGACTGTACAATGCGGACGCAATCTTGCTGATATCCTCAATTCTCCCAAAAGATAAGCTAAAGAGATTCATGGGCATTGCCCATACATACAAAATGCACTGCCTGGTTGAAGTCCATACAGTACAAGATTTGAATAAAGCTCTTGAAGCTAAATCGCGGATAATAGGGATAAACAACAGAAATTTGGAGACCTTAGAGATAAATTTAAACACCACTCTTAAACTCGCTGATAAGATTCCGCCAGGCGGGATTATAGTGAGTGAAAGCGGAATCCGTGATAGGAATTATATTGAAAAGATAAGGAACAAAGTAAATGCGATACTAGTTGGATCTTTATTCATGAATTCCGAAAATGCAGAGAAAGAAATAAAATCCCTGATGAAATGACAAAAATAAAGATATGCGGCATAACAAACTATGAAGATGCAAGGAACTCAGCAGATTTAGGGGCTGATTTTCTGGGATTCAATTTTTACAGGAAAAGTCCGAGGTATATCGATTACAAGGCTGCTGCGGATGTAATCAGGAGATTGCCCAAGAAAATAAGGGTTGTTGGCATTTTTGTAAATGATGAAATAAAAAATATAGAAGTTATATCAAATTACTGCAAATTAGACCTAGTCCAGTTATCCGGGAATGAGACAAATGGATATATCACCGGCCTGAGGGAAAAAACCTATAAGGGAATCATAAAATGCGTTCATATAAGAAATTTGAATAGCATCAAAAACATCAAAAACTTGGGCTATGATTACTTAATGCTTGATTCTTTTAAGAGAGGCTTCTATGGGGGAACCGGGCAAAGTTTTGATTTGGCAATCGGAAAAAGCCTGGATAATAAAAAATTATTCCTGGCTGGCGGGATTAATAAGGATAATGTAGGGAAAATGATCCAAAAAATGGACCCCTATGCTGTGGATGTATGTTCAGGTATAGAAGCCCGTCCCGGCAAGAAAGATTTGCATGCAATGAAACAGTTTATTGAGGCAGTAAAATGAAATCTCTTGGAAAATTTGGGGATTTTGGAGGGGTTTTTGTGCCGGAAACTCTTATTCCGGCGCTTGAAGAGCTTGAAAATACTTTTTTGAGATTAAAGAATGATAAGAAGTTTAGGTTTGAACTGGATGAACTGTTCACGAAATATGCCGGAAGGCCAACCCCTCTAACATTTTGCGATAACTTAAGCAGAAGACTTGGGTGCAGGATATACCTTAAAAGAGAGGATTTGCTTCATAGCGGCGCCCATAAGATTAACAATGCCCTTGGACAGGCTTTATTGGCTAAATTCTTAGGCAAGAAAAGGCTGATTGCTGAAACAGGCGCGGGCCAGCATGGGGTTGCGGTTGCAACAGCAGGCGCAAGGCTTGGATTTCAAACAGAGGTGTACATGGGATACAAGGATATTCAAAGGCAAAAGCTGAATGTTATGAGGATGAAACTGCTTGGCGCAAATGTCATTTCTGTTGAAAGCGGCTCGAAGACGCTCAAAGACGCAATAAATGAGGCTTTAAGGGACTGGACAGGGAATGTTGAAAACACCCATTATCTGCTAGGCTCTGTGCTCGGCCCGCATCCGTTTCCCAGCATGATTAAATATTTCCAAAGCGTTATTGGGGAGGAAGCCAGAAAACAGATTATTGAAACCGAGGGGAAACTTCCTAACACTATAATAGCCTGTGTTGGCGGCGGCAGTAATGCAATCGGCATCTTTAAAGAATTCATTGATGATAAGAACGTCAATCTAATCGGAGTGGAAGCAGGCGGCAAGGGAATCAAAACGAACCAGCACGCTGCAAGATTTGCAGATCCAAAGCTTGGAAGGGTAGGCATAATTCACGGAACAAAAACCTATGTTTTGCAGAACGAATACGGGCAGATACATAACACTTCTTCCATAGCTGCCGGGCTTGATTATTGCGCTGTAGGGCCAGAGCATAGCCTGTTAAGAGATATCAAAAGGGTCCGTTATACTTATGCCACAGACGACGAAGCTTTGGAGGCATTCAAGTTATTAAGCAAAGAAGAAGGCATTATTCCTGCATTGGAATCGGCGCATGCAGTTGCCCATGCTGTCAAAGCTGCAAGATTATTGAAGAAAGGCGATGTGATTATTATTAATCTGAGTGGCAGAGGAGATAAAGATTTAGACCAAATAGAGTCACTGATAGAATGAAATCCTACAATGAAATTTTCAGGAACTTAAAGAAAGCAAATGAGGGGGCCCTCATAGCTTTCACAGTGATTGGGGACCCTGATTATGATACAAGCATGAATATTGCCAAGGGAATAGTTGATTCTGGTGCGGATGCTCTTGAGCTTGGAATTCCTTTTTCTGATCCAATTGCAGATGGAAAAACAATACAGGCAGCAGATATGAGGGCATTGCAGAATGGAATGAATACTGATAAAGTATTCGATTTTGTCAAAGAATTAAGAGGATATACAAACATTCCAATTGGATTGCTCACCTATTACAATCTTGTGTATCAGAGAGGTTTAGGAAAATTCTATCAAGATGCTTGCAATGCAGGAGTCAACAGCATTTTGATTGCTGATTTGCCAATTGAAGAAGCGGAAAATGTGATTGGTATTTCAAAGAAAACCAAAATCGATGCAGTGTTTATGATAAGCCAATTGAGTGGTGATAGCAGAATTAGGAAAATAACTTCTGCTTCAAATGGATTTGTTTATATTGTGTCAAGGCTCGGTGTTACAGGCATAAAAAATGAATTGCAAAACTCAGCATTAGCATTGATAAAAAGAGTAAGGAAATTTACAGATAGGCCCTTATGTGTTGGATTCGGCATAAGTTCCCCACAGCACGTTAAAGATGTGATTAAAGTAGGCGCTGATGGGGTCATAGTAGGAAGTGCAATTGTGCGCATTGTTGAGAGAAATTTGAAGGATAAGAAAAGAATGATGGATGAAATGGTTGATTTTATTATGCGGCTAAAACGTGCCACAAAAAATCGAAACATTTAAAAACAATTATTCAGTCCTTTGATAATATGAAAAATATTGTCTCAATTTTGGATTTTATTTCTTTTGGATTTATCTATTTCTGGCAGTAAGCCAGACCACTAATGTTCATTCATCGGTTTTTAGTCTTGTTTTAAGGCTTAATGGCATGATAAAAAACTAAAAAATGGCAGTAAACAGGGACAAAGGTGAGAAAATGATTGTTGTGATGAAAAAAAATGCGACCGAGCAGCAGGTTAGCAAGGTTTTGGAAAGGGTAAAAGAAAAAGGGCTGAAAACACATATTTCAAAAGGCGATTTTGTGACAATAATAGGTATCATAGGAGATGAAAGCAAAGTCCCTGAATCCCAGATAAGGGCTATAGAAGGCGTTGAGAAAATAATGCCTGTGCTCAAGCCTTACAAATTAGCCAGCCGCGATTTCCATCCGGAAAATAGAGTCATAAAAATAGATGGAGTGAAGATAGGAAGCAATGAAATTATAGTCATGGCCGGCCCATGCTCTGTCGAAACCAAAGACCAGATTCTTGAAACGGCAGTAGCGATAAAAAAGGCAGGAGCTAAAATATTAAGGGGAGGCGCATTCAAGCCGAGAAGCTCTCCTTATTCCTTCCAGGGACTTGGAGAAGAAGGCCTAAGGCTGCTAAAATTAGCAAAAGAAGAGACAGGATTGCCGATAATAACGGAAGTGATGGATCCAAGAAACGTGTCTTTGGTAAGCAAATACGCCGATATCCTGCAGATTGGGGCAAGAAACATGCAGAATTTTGACTTATTGAAAGAGGTTGGCAAAAATGGGCACCCTGTCCTGCTGAAGAGAGGGTTGTCAGCAACTATTAATGAATGGCTGATGAGCGCTGAATACATCATGTCGGAAGGGAATCATGACGTGATTTTATGCGAAAGGGGTATAAGGACATTTGAAACTTACACAAGAAACACCCTTGACCTGAATGCAGTCCCTGCAGTCAAGGAATTGACTCATCTGCCTGTTGTTGTTGACCCAAGCCACGGCACCGGACGTTACTCTTTAGTAAATCCTATGAGCAAGGCTGCTGTTGCAGCAGGAGCTGACGGATTGATTATTGAAGTTCATCCA
>CAZMBY010000041.1:0-10204 GCA_964564925.1 uncultured Methanosarcinales archaeon | reverse complement strand
TCAAGGTGGATGACACGGCCTCTAGAGCGCTTGAATATTGCAACCGCATGGTTGCTCTTGTTCAGCCATTGCCGAGCTTATGCTGCCTTAAGCCCTCTAAAATCTGCCGCCAGTCCAGAAATAGCGCAGGTATTGCTCCGCTTGTCCTTGGCTAAACGGGGCGTACGCCAGGCCCGCCACCAGGCTTTCCAACGTCGCTTCCAAGCAGGCCCTTCTTCTTTGGCTCTTCACCCAAATGGGGGAATTGCTCTTCAGGGAAATCCAAGTCTTGTGTTGATGTCGGCTGAAGTGGGGGCAGCTGCATTCCAAATTCTGGAGGGGGCAAAGGCGATATTGGAGGCGAAGCGACATACTGGGGACCTTGTGGCGTAAATTGCTGTCTCGGCATGAACGGCTCCTGCTGCTGCCGTGTCGGCCATTCCGGCTGCTGTCGCATCTCTGGCTGTGGCCGCATGCCTTGCTGCATCATCATATCGGTCTGCTGCATTCTCATGTCCATCTGGCCAGTATCCTGCTTCATTGGCTGCTGCTTAACGGGCTGTTTTGGCTCTTGCCTCAGCCTAAACAGCTGCTGCTCTTCCCTTTGTTTTGGGGCAACTAGCTTCTCCTTTATCATGCTCACCATCGAAACCATGCCTTCAGCGATTGTCTTGTTCTGGTCTGTAATTCTGTCTAATTTTGCTGCAATAGCGTCATTTTTTTTTGAAGTTGACTCAAAGTCCTTGTCTTCCAGCTTCATCTGCTCTGCCGCTGCACTGAAAACCTCGAGCATTTCATTCATTATTGTGGCAAGCTTCTGCACTGCCTCATACAGGTCTTTTGTTGAAATTTCATTTCCTGATGTTACATTTTCCAATTGATTTTTTAACTTAGAAATCTCGTCTTGCGGCACCAAATTATAATCATCAGCCATATTAATCAACCTCTTTTTTGAAATTTTCCACCCAAAAGTTTGAAATAGGATGATTATATTTAAAGATTTCGGATTTTGATAACTTCTAGGTTGTGTCCTGAAAGGTTTTCATATCTCTTACGGTTTTTCCTCCAGGAATCATAGGCAGGCAATCCTCAAATGGATCAACTTTAAAACGCACTAGGTATGGTCCCTTATGCCTCAATGCACGATTTATCGCTGGCTCAACTTGGCTTAGGTAACTTACACTTTCACCCTTTATGCCATAACCAAGTGCCAAATCCACAATGTCTGGCCTGTCCTTAACGGGATATTGTGTGTCTTTGTGCACTGTTTTATACCATTGCCGAACCATTCCTCCTGGCGTTCCATCGGCAGCTTTATTGTCAATTACAAAATACATAACATCTGCACCGCTTTCTGTGTACAACTCAAAAGATTGAGGTGTCATTCTTAAACTTTCATCTCCGTCAATAACTGCAATTCTATTACTCTTTCCCAAGTGCCTCAAAATCTTAGATTGGCCAATCGCTGCTGGACCGGCATAGCCCATGGTACCAGCGCCTCCGCTTGTATCAAATCCGAAAGGGTCTGTGGATTTATAATACTGCGCTGCCCACATTTGATGCTGTCCAACTCCAGTTACCACGCTACATTCTCCTTTCGTAAGCTCAAATATTTTTTCAATGATGTATTCAGGTTTTATAGCATCAGGCTTTGTAAATCTCGAAAATGGGAAGGTTGCTCTCAATCTGTGTCTCATCTTTTTGATAAAATTCTTTGGTTCATGCAACTGATGTCTTCCTTCATAATCAAGTGGGTATTCAGCTTTAAGCTGCATTGTGCGCTCGTGCCACTCCCTTAAATTTGGTGAGGTGTCAACCAATTCGTCCAACAGCATGACGGCTTTTCTTGCATCTGAATTGATTACGAGATTTGGTTTTCTAGGAGATGCTCCATTTATCTCTTTTTGTGGACCTATCCCCCTCGGGTCGACATCGATGTGGGCTATGTATGCATTCTTAGCAAATTCTCGTGGATTGCCAGTCACCCTATCGTCAAATCGCGCACCTACGCTTATAATCAAATCTGCTTCGTCAGCTGCTATGTTTGCATAAGCTGTGCCGTGCATTCCAAGCATGCCAAGGGACAAGGGATGTGTCTCCGGGAATATTCCTTTGCCTTTGATGGTTGTTGTTACTGGGATACCATGCCTATAGGCAAATTGCCTTATCTCTTCGGCAGCGTCTTTTGCTCCGCCACCTACATACAGCAAAATTTTTTTTGACATCTTAATCCTGTTGGCAAGTTCATGAAATCCGCTAACTAAATCAGCCAGATTTCCATTTGGAGAGTATTCATTTTTCAGCGCTAATTTGACTTCTGAAATACTTATTTTGTTTAATTGCACATCTTTTGGGACATCGATCCAGACTGGACCGGGCCTTCCATTTAAAGCAATTCTGAATGCGTCATAAATCACCCAAGCCAAATCTCTCGCATCTGTAACATAATATTTTTCCTTGGCAACAGGACTTATCATCGGAATGATAGGGGCTTCCTGAAATGCCATGCTTCCTGCAACAGTCGTCGCAACATTACCAGTTAACATTACGACTGGACGCGAACACATATAAGCATCATAAAATGCCGTAACAAGATTTGTAGCGCCTGGTCCAGACGTGCCGATTGCAACTCCCACAACACCAGTTGAAGCGACACCTTCTGCCATATGGCCAGCAATCTGCTCGTGAGGCGCATGTGTGTAACCCACATATAGAAGGGATTTTGTAAAATACTCAAAGAAGGGAAGTATAGCTCCTCCGTGATGGCCGGCTATGGTGTGTATCCCTGGATTTTCCGGAGCAAGTGATTCCAGCGCCTTAACCATTAATTCAGAGCCTGTGACTTCTTCTCTCCCAGTGAGATTTTTGAACAGTCTGAGATTAAAATCCTCTGCACTAGTGCCTCTAACATGGGGCTGTGAATAATCACGGTTTACTAGCTTCTCTAATTCAAGAACGGTCATCCTATTTCTCCCTAAATTCTTCCATCTTGTCGTCGAAGTTTATTGTGTCAAAAATTCCAAATTTCATTACAGATTGTTGGAATTTTTGAGCATGCTCGAAAATCACATGATTTATTAAATCAATAATGGTAATTTTCGACATTTCAAATTTTGATTCCATTTTGCTTTTCCTCCTTTTGATTTTATAGTTGTGCCTCATATTGTTTTTGATGCAAGCGCCAGAAAATTAAAGGCGCTTACAGGATGATAATAATCACTATAAGAATTGAAATATTCAAAACTAATATTGATCTTGTTAGGTTTTTAATTTTTATTTTATCCATCTTGTTTTGAAAAATGTAATTGCTTCGCTCCATCTGCAATTCTGTACAATTCGCCGTTACCTACTTGTTGGGTTTCCCTTCCAAAAGTCTTATAACCATTTTGTTCCTGAGGCCCCCTATAGATTGTTAGATCATAATGATGACCACTTGGCACTGCCCCTATCAATCTCAATCTAAAGTATCTGTTAGGGCCATCAGGCACTTGCACATCAATTGGTGTACCATTTAAAACAACTGAAATCCTTGCAATCTTCTCCAATCCTTCATTATTTTGCACAGCAGTTTGTGTTGTATCCATGTTTTTTGTCACCTTTAATCTTTATAGAAATTTTATAAAAATAAAGGCAGCTTAAGCCACCAGAATCAGCACTAGCAAAATCAAAGAAATTCCCATCATAATCTTATTGCTTTGTGCCATCTTAATAGTGTATATTCGGCTCCTGTATTTAAAGGTTTTTGTTTTTGTTGTACTGATTGTTGTTACTTATCAAAAGTAAAAAATAGAAAGGTTTATAAACTAAAATAGTAGCCAAGCGTATATGAATATCGAATCTATAGATCAACTGCTGAAAGGCGTTCCTGAATTTTGGTGGGTAGATACTCGCTGGCCAACATTTAAAACCTATAAGTTTAGCTTTGATGAAGATTTGGCATTTGGATTATTGTCAGTTTTGATTGAAGCAATAAAAACCTCTGGTAAGTATGTTATTGGAAAAACCCAAACTGAGATTGCCCATAGGGCTTATTATGCAGAATTTGAACAAAAGCCAAGTGAAAAAAACTCTTCAAGGAGAGATTTGAGGTTTCCAAGAACCGACATAGGTTATGGAAGGGGCTCTCCTTATTTTGCAAGAGTTTATCTTGTTGAGCCGGATTCCACTGAAGCCAAAAAGATTGTAAGTGAAGATAAAATTGAACATCCACCCAGTGACAGAGTAGTTTTGGTCATTGATGTGAAAACGGATAAAAAATACAGGGATGCGATCGAGTACTTACTAACAAGCTTCCATACTGCTTATAGAAATCCTAGAATTCCTTCAGAAACTTCAGCAGCTCGTTAGCCCTGTCAAATTCCATGAATTCCTCTTTTGTCATGGCTGGGATGTTTTTAGGCTTCTTCTTGTCGAAAATCACAAGGTTGTCAGCTTCAAGCAGTTTAGACAACGATTCGGTTTGAGGGTTGACCTTGTCGCTTATTTCCGTTAAAATCAGCTCCTGGTCTTTTCTTGATATTATGTCAAACGGCGTTTTCTTGGTTTCAGCAGCGTTAAAGCCAAGCTCACCATATTTTCTTGACACATCCGATTCAAATTTGCTCTGAGGGTTATCGCGCCGTGAAAAAACATCGATTTCGCTGAACACCTCACGCCCGAACAGGTCGTAAATCTTCATTGCCTTGTTCACAGTCACCTCAGAATTCTCGCTCTCGTATTTTATTACCATCCTGCTGGTGACGCCAATTTTTTTGGACAATGCGTTTAAGGAGTATCCGAGCTCTTCCCTCTTCTCCTTCAATTTTTTGCCAACTACCGACATAGTCAGGCCTGCATGGGTTCTTTTGATAAAGGGAAATTTTTCGCTAATGCAATTGACAAACGTCTGAAAATTGAGCGTATAAATATTGAATCTGGAATAAACAACATTATTTTCAAGTCTATTGGATGCTTTTTCAGCGATTATTAATGGTGTTGCACTTATGTATGATGCGACAGAGTTCATCTCCTCTGAGAACTCCCTGCTGATTGAATTTGCATCCTCGAGAACCTTGATGAGGAGTATCTGGTCATTGTTTCTTGCCAGCACATCAAAGCAGCTTCTTGTCAAACTTTTTATGACAAATCCCTTTTTCAGCAAAAAAATGCCGACCTTCTCAAGTAGCTTCTGCTTCATAAGAAAACAGGAATAATTTTTGTTTAAAAAGTTATGTATTAGATGCGAAAATTTGTTGTTTAAATTTTATATAAAATTTATACAAGCCTCAGCCAGGGGCTTGCTTCAAAAAAACAAAATATTTATACCAATTACCACAACAGGAATACATGCGAATAGCAATTTCTGGGAAGGCTGGAACAGGCAAAAGCACTGTTGCCAGATTTTTGGCTGAAAAGCTCAGGATAAACCATTACTCCATAGGAGATTTAATGAGGGCAATGGCGCTTGAAAAAGGCATGAACCTTCTTGAGCTTAACAGGGTTGCAGAAAATGACAAGTCAATTGATTTTGAGCTTGATGACAAGCTGAAAGAGCTTGGCAGGGAAAAGGATGGTTTTGTTGTTGACGGAAGACTGGCCGCTTTCTTCATTCCCCATAGCGACTTCAGGATCTTTCTCGAAGCTGATGACAGGATCAGGGCTGAAAGGGTTCTTAAGGACAAGAGAGAGCAGGAAAAAAGCCAGAGCATCGAGGAAGCCATAATAAATATCAAAAGAAGGGAAGAAAGTGAGAAAAAAAGATATAAAAGATTGTATGGGATTGACTATACAGATAAGAATCTATACAATCTTGTGATTGACACTACAAATCTGACCCCGATTCAAGTTGTTGAAAAGATAATCAGGCATGTTGAAGCCAAGCAGAAATCTTTATAAATTAAGGACAATGCCGGATTCTTAGTTCTAATGCCAATTATAAAACAGCACGATTTTGTGGAGATAGAGTACACAGGCAAGCTTAAGGAAGATGGAGCTATATTCGACACTACAATAGAAAAAGTTGCCAAAGAGCATGGCTTGTTTGACAAAAGCTCGGATTATTCTCCATTGGTCATCTGTGTTGGAGAGAGCCACATCCTAAAAAGCCTTGAAGACCAGATGATTGGAAAGGAAACCGGCAAGGAATACGTATTCTCGATAAGCTCTGAGGATGCCTTTGGCAAGAAGGACCCAAAGCTCATACAACTCATGCCCACAGGCAAATTCAGGCAGCAAAATATACAGCCTGTGCCGGGGCTGCAGCTTAACATCGATGGTGTTTTTGGAGTTGTAAAAACAGTTAGCGGCGGCAGGTGCCTGGTTGACTTTAATCATCCTCTTTCAGGAAAAGACTTACTGTACGATGTCAAGATAAATAAATTAGTTGATGAGGACAAAGACAAGCTGAAGGCGCTTCTGCAGATGAAACTCCAAGTGAAGGATGCTCAGATTGAATTGAAGGAAGGCTCTGCAAGCATTAAGCTAAGCCAGAATGTCCCCAAGGAATCTCAGGAAGAGTTTAGAAAGGTTGCAGGCAGATTATTGCCTAATGTTAAGAATGTGGATTTTACTATTGAGCAAGAATTAAAATAAATAAATTTAAATAGTTGATGCAACCATTTTTTAATGACACTAATAAATTAAAAGGGTGCTTTAAGTGGGTGATCAAGTGGCTACTACAATGATTGACCAGGATGTAAAAGAGGATTTCAATGATAACCCTAAGCTTCTTTCTATAGACAAAAGGCAAATCCAGCAAGACAAGGATGTAAGGGATATTGATGCGGAGCTTGAGCAGCTGCTGGCTAAGCAAAGAGCCACCATAAAGGTAGTTGGCTGTGGAGGCGGTGGCAATAATACAATCAACAGAATGTCGGAAGTGGGAATCATTGGAGTTGAAACAATAGCTATTAACACTGATGCCCAGGATCTGCTTTACACAACTGCTAACAAGAAAATCCTTATTGGAAGAGAGCTGACCAAAGGGCTTGGGGCTGGATCAGAGCCCAGGCTTGGGGAAGAATCTGCCCGCGAGCAAGAGTCCGATATAAAGAAAGCTTTGCAAAATTGTGACATGGTCTTCGTGACCTGCGGGCTTGGTGGAGGCACAGGAACGGGTTCAGCCCCGGTCGTTGCAGAAGTTGCGAAAAAGCTTGGCGCTTTGACTGTTGGCGTTGTGACAATGCCGTTTTCAATGGAAGGCCACAGGAGATATGAGAATGCAGTGGTTGGGCTTGAGAAGATGGAGCAGGTTGCTGACACTTTGATTGTGATCCCTAATGACAAGCTGCTTGAATTGGCGCCTGAGCTGCCATTGCATACTGCGTTCAAGGTTGCTGATGAAATTTTGACGAATGCTGTGAAGGGAATTGCAGAGCTTGTCACAAAAGCAGGCCTTGTCAATCTTGACTTTGCTGACATAAGGGCAGTCATGAAAGGTGGAGGAGTCGCATTAATAGGGCTTGGCGAAAGCGATACAGAGAACAGGGCAGTCGAGGCTGTTGAGAAAGCCATCAACAACCCCTTGCTGGACGTTGACATTTCTGGCGCAAATGGAGCATTGATAAACGTCATTGGCGGAGAAGACATGACACTTGATGAAGCGAGAAAGGTTGTCGAGACCATAACAGAAAAGCTCGATGAAGACGCAAGAGTGATCTGGGGAGCTCAAATCTACAAGGACATGGAGAAGACAATAAGGACAATGCTCATTGTAACAGGAGTCAAATCTTCTCAGATATTCGGCTCAAGAAAAAAGACAGCTGAAAAGAAGAAGAAAGAGATAGAGCAGCACCTTGGAATTGAGTTTTTGGATTGAAAAGTTTAAATATTGCAATTGAATTCTTTGGGCTATGAATCAAAAGGCCATGGCTTACTTGGATATTTTTGTTAACAGCCTGCCAATGTTGCCTTTGCCACTCTCGACTTCCAGAAGAGTCGATGACATTGCGAGCGAATTAGAAGAATCTTTGGGAGATAATCTGGATACTGTGGGCAGCACAGCAAGGATGGTTGGGCGAAATTTGGCCCATGCGGCAACAGAAGTAGTAGGTGCTTTTACTGGTGGAAAAATAGTTATTGCCGGAATGGCTGAGGTGGAAAGAGCAGTTCACTATGTTACTCCAGATTTTGATGGTGCAAGTTTGTATGCATTGGGGGCATTAGTTACTGCAGATGTGATTTATGAAGTGATGAGAAGCCTAATAGGAAGCGAAGACACTTACAAAGGTCCTCACAATGGCAAAATTGCCCAATGAAAAAAGTCTTAGTTCTTTGCCGCAATCTTTATAAATTAACATGTATATCATTGAAGAATGGAAGACAATATAAACAAGCCGACTTGGAAGTACAAAATAAAATCATTCATTGGGGAGTGCTTCAGGGTTTTGAAGGTCACAAGGAAGCCAGATGCAATTGAATTCAAGACAATTGTAAAGGTAAGCGGACTGGGAATTTTGATTATAGGATTGATTGGATTTGTTATACAGATGTTTAAGCTGCAATTTTTTCAATAAATTTATAAATAGATTAAAAACACAAAGTATTATATATCTTAAATTTTTTATGTTTCAAAACTTAAAGCCTAGTTCGTGAACTAAAAATGACGCGTGAAGACGAGACTGTGTTTGCTTTGCGGACAACAGCAAACCGAGAGGACCAGGTCATGGATTTTGTTACAAGCAATGCTACAAAGAAGAAGCTTGAGGTTTATTCTGTGATAAGGCCGCATGGCATGAGAGGCTACATCTTCATAGAAGCTGCGACAAAAACAGATGCGGAACAGGCAGCCTTCAATATTCCCTACGCAAGAGGCATCTTGGCCCATCCTGTCAAATACTCAGAGATTGAGCACATGCTTGAACAAGTCAAGTATGAGATGAACATACAGAAAAATGATATTGTAGAGATAATCTCTGGGCCATTCAAAAGGGAGAACGCAAAAGTCACAAGGATTGATAAAGTCAAGGAAGAAGTAGTTGTTGAGCTGCTTGAAGCAGCGGTTCCGATCCCAATAACTGTGAAGATGGACGCTGTCAAGGTCGTAAGAAGGGAAACAGATACAGATAAACCAGAAGAGGAAGGGTCGGAAGAAGGCTTGTAAAGGTTTTTAAAAGAATATGCATTACCTAAGAGATTATATTGCAACAATTTCAATTGATGATTTAGTTATCCCTGTTTCCTTGGGAATAATTAAAGGAATTGTGCAATGGGAGACCAATAGAAACCCCAGCACTACTCAAGAAGTTAAGCAATGTGCTGTTATGTTGGATAGGGGGTTTGCCAATTATTCGGCAGTTGGTAAGATACGATATCATCGGACAGAATCAGCTGTCAGAGAATTACTTGAAAAATAATCACAACACGATAAAATAAAAAATGTCAAAGGACAAAGTCGAAGTTTTAGTTGAAGGCGGCAAAGCCACAGCTGCCCCTCCACTTGGCCCGGCACTTGGACCTATGGGCGTCAATATTGGCCAGGTTGTATCTGACATAAACAAAAAAACCTCTTCTTTTTCTGGAATGCAAGTGCCCGTCAAAATTTTCATAGATAAGGAAACTAAGCAGTACGAGATCGTGATTGGAACCCCTCCAGCATCTGGCTTGATAAAAAAAGAGGCTAATTTGGAAAAAGGCTCTGGAAAGGCAAAGCATGAGATGGTTGCTGACATTCTTATCGAGCAAGTCATTAAAATTGCAAAGATGAAAGAGACTGCTACATTAGGCAAATCCCTGAAGCAGAAAGTCAAGGAAATAATCGGAACGTGCCAGTCAATGGGAATTCTAGTGGAAGGCAAGCATGCAAAAGAGACTTTGATGGATGTTGAGGCAGGCTTGTTTGATGAGGAGATAAGGCTTGAAAAGACTGAATTGACTGCAGAAGAGCTTGCAAAGCTTGAGGAAGAGAAGAAAAAGCTTGCAGAAGAGCTCGCCAAGAGAAGGGCAGAATTCGAGAAAACTGCAAAGGAGATTATTGCGTCAATGGTTGGCAAGCCAAGAGGAGAGATTAAGGCAAAGCTGGTATTGGCTGGAATTCCAGACGACATGATAAAGGAACTTCTTCCTGTCGAGGGCGTTGCAGCTGCAGGCGAGGCAAAGCCAGCAGCAGGGGCTGCTCCTGCGGCAGAAGCAAAGAAAGAAGCTCCAAAGAAGGAAGAGAAGAAGAAGTAAGATTTTTCTGATTTTTTATGTTTTGAACTTAGTAGAATTCCTTTAGGAAGTCTATAAAATAAGTAATCACTCTGTTTGC
>CAZMBY010000040.1:0-10418 GCA_964564925.1 uncultured Methanosarcinales archaeon | reverse complement strand
TTTTATGGGAGTCTTAAAGATTTATTTGCTTCTTATTCAGGATTGGGCAATGGTATAAGGTTTAGGACTGGTGATGTTGAATCATTGCCGTATCATGACGGTGAATTTGATTTTGTGTTTGGTTATAAGTCATTAGTATATACGCCAGATAAGCTTAAAGCAGTAAAGGAAGCCCATAGGGTTTTAACGATTGGTGGGACTGCAGTTTTGGAAATAGACGCATATACTGATGAGAAAAGCAGATTCTTGCCGGATGCAAGGAAAATTGCTGCGGCAATGCAAAATGATCAAATAAGAATGGATGATGTGGGAATCTGGGATGAGAAGCTTGGTTTTTACTCAGAGCTGATACATACGTCAACTCGCGTGATAGTCAATAAAAGAGATAACCGTCCTTTAAAACTTCCAGAATGGAAAAATTTTTGGACAGAAACAAAAATAGGAGTTGGAGTAAGAGGGGTAATCTCATCCTATAACACTGCTCAAGGAGCAGGATGAGATAACATAAAATTTTTAATATTCGGTTCAAATTCTATTTTTGACACTGTCCCATAACCTATTAAATGTCTGCATTGGACATTGATTGACAAACTATTTATAAATCTGAGGTTATCCTAATTATAGTCTGAAATGTGTTTTATTGGATAATCAATATTATATTCAAATGCAAAAATTTAATTTTTCGAAACGTCAGAAAAAGTTCGCTTTAATGCGTTGGGAAGCTAATGACTTTAATACTTTGAAAAGTATAACAACTGGTAAATCAGAAAGGTCATTATTAAAAATTAGAATTATTGCATATTTACAAGGAGATGGCAGTGTTTCAATAAGAACTGAGCCGAGAAGCAAAAAAGTTCATTATGATATTGCATTTTATCCCGATAACTATAAAGTAGCAAGAATATTCGTTGATAGTTACAAAAAAGTCTATGGAAAAACTTTGAATATAGAACCATTGGAAAATCATTTTAGAGTAAGGGTTGGCCATAGATTAGCGTGCAAAGATCTTCTTAGCATCACTACTTTTGACAGCCTAAGATGGAAAATTCCTTTTGAGTTAATGAATGTTTCATCAAAAAAAAGAGAGTGGATTAGGGCATTTTTTGATTGTGAAGCATACGTTGGAAAGAGTACCATAGTGGTACAAAGTGTAAATAAATCAGGATTAAATCAGGTAAGGCTACTTCTTCATGAGTTTGCAGTTGATTGTAAGGTTTATGAATATCATCGAAAGCAAAAACATTGGAACACTAATCATCTTCTAGTTATCTCTAATCAGATAAGTAGACATAACTTTTTAAAAAGAGTTGGTTTTAATCATCCATTGAAGCAGCATAAATTAGAGGTTATGTGCCGGCGTGGCTTAACCTGGTAGAGCGGCGGAAAATTGTCGAATCTCGAATCAGAATAGAAAACCGCTTTCCGCAAGGGAGTGCAGGTTCAAATCCTGCCGCCGGCGTTTTTAAGTAATCCGGGCAGTGGCGCTTTTATTTTTGTGTTTATAGATAAAATAGGATTCAGTCACATATCGAATAGGAAAAATTTATAAATTAACAATCATATCTTTGATTTGGGGGTGTATTTTTGAGAAACTACTTATTATTTAAAGTATATAATCTTATGTGGATTACTATCCTAATTCTATTTGCTTTTCCTTCTGTATTTGCTGAAACTGTAACAATTCAATTAAACTGTTCCAGTGCAAACATTGTGTGGGATACTTTCGTAAGGGGTTCACCACCACCTCTCACAAATTACACTAATTTTGGAGGAGCTCAGGACCTGCGCGAGCAAGATAATGATGATAACCATGTGGTTGCAAGAAGCTACTTAATGTATAACATATCAATGATACCGTTGGGTGTAACCATTGATAAGGCGATATTCGCTAAATTCTCCTCATTGAATGATGGCAACCAAAACCACGACCTTCAGGTGCATAATGTTTATGATAACACGTGGGACGAACAAACAGAAATGACCATGACATTTAACAATCAGGTTTGTGGAACAGCTATACCATTTTCAGACTCTGATGATTGCAACATGACATATATGGATAAGCTGACAAGTAATAGTTTGCAATGGGATTATTTTGATGTAACACCATCTATAAAATATCACCTTAGCCAAGGTAATAAAAATGCGACATTTATAGTTACAACTGATGAGACAGGTTTGAGTAGATATACTGACTCTTATACAAAAGAAAATAATTGTGATGCATTCCCCATTCACTATTTAAACATTACATACTTAAATTCTCTAAACGCAACCCTCACAATCACAAAAATCGTTATAAACAATGATACAGGTGCACAAAACGTTGAAGATTTTACCTTAAAAATAAACGATACAGTTGTGATTACTGGTGCTCCTAACTCGTTGCCCCCTGGAACCTATAAAGTCAGTGAAGATGAGTTTTTTGGATATAACTCGACTATAGGCGGAGATTGTGATAATGAGGGGAATATTAATCTTGGCCAAGGTGATAATAAAACCTGCATTATAACAAACGATGATGTTCCTGTGCTGGAAAATTCTTCATTGACATTAATTAAGATAGTTGTAAACAATGACACCTGTAAACTAACAGCTTCAAATCTTACATTGAAAGTCAATGATACGGTAGTGGATGAAGGAGTTCCGTTTACCCTTCCTCCTGGCTATTATAATGCCAATGAAGCTGAAGACCTGCAATATGTAGCCAGTTTTTTAGGGGATTGTGATAAAAATGGAGACATTGATCTGGGGCAAAAGCAGAACAAGACCTGCATTATATTGAATGATGACATAACGCCTGGCACAATTAATGGAATTAAATTCAGGGACATCAATGGAAATGGCATAAGAGATGTCAATGATACGAGATTGTCAGGCTGGAGAATTTACATTGACGCAAACAATAACGGAATCAAAGACAAGAACGAAAAATTTGAATTAACAGACAAGAACGGACTGTATTCTTTTGTGGGATTAGGCCAGGGAACTTATATTATCCGGGAGAGCCCAAAGACAGGCTGGACTCCAACAACGCCGCCTGATGGAAAGCATATAGTAGTTATAGATGGAAGCGGAATCATAGTCAACAATATAGACTTCGGCAACAGGAAGCCCTGATAATTTAAATTTATTTTTAAACCATAAGGCTTTTATTCCAAACTATTTTTCTGAGTTTTACAGATGCCTCAAACAATATCCCTGTGCATGATTGCAAAGAACGAGGAGAGATATTTAGAGCAATGCCTGAATTCTGTCAAGGATTTGGCTGATGAGATAATAATCTTAGATACAGGCAGCACAGACAAGACAAAGGAAATAGCAGCTAGGTTTGATGCAAAAGTTTATGATTTCAGATGGGTTGATGATTTTTCTGCTGCAAGGAATGAAAGCCTGAAGCATGCAACAAAAGACTGGATCCTTGTCCTGGACGCCGATGAAGTCATTGAGAAGAAGGACTTGGAAAAAATAAGGAATGTGATTGAAAATGCAGAAGAAAATGTTGCGGGGTTTGCTTTAGAGCAAAGGTCCTATATCAGGGATTATTTTGAAGGAGCCTTGGAGAATAGAAGTGAGTTTGAATTGGTTAAAGGATATACTTTCTATATCCCTCATTCTTTAGTGAGATTGTTTAAGAACAATCTTGGCTTAAAGTTCAGGCACAGGGTGCATGAACTGCTTGAAGACTCAATCAAAGAAAAGAGTTTAATTTACGAGAAAATAGGCATTGTATTGCACCATTTTGGCTCTGTAAAAGATAACAATAGAATAAATGAAAAATCAGAACAATACTCAAGAATAATTTTGGAGCAGCTCGAGAAAGAGCCAGCTAATCCAAGGTACAATTACCAGGCTGCGCGAGTGTATCTTGGAAAGAATGACCTTGCCAATGCACTTAAATTCTTCAAGGCAGCTGCAAAGCTGAATCCAAAGTACAAGCTGGTATTTTCGGAAATAGCAAAAATCTATTTGCAGCTTAATGACAGGAATAAAGCCATAGAATACTTCAAGAAAAGCGTGCAGCATAATCCTGAAAATCCTTCTCCAGCAAATAACCTTGCTGTTCTTTATATGTCAACCGGCAAGTTTGAGAAAGCAAAAAATATAATTGAAGATTTTCTAAAGAGGTTTCCAGAAAATAAAGCCTTAAACTTTAATTATCAGAAAGTTATGGAGAATATAAAATAAACTTATTCCAAAAAACATTAAGAAAAAATCTCATTTCCACTTTATCGAGCATCCAATTGCAGGAGTCAACTCAATTGATACTTTCCTGTTGTGGATTAAGGAGTCAAGCGCATTGCTCAAATCAGTCATTTGGACCGCACTCGCATCTTTTGGCGAATTGTCAATCCTTCCATGATACCTTAAAGTTCTGTGGCCGTCAAACACAAAGCATTCAGGAGTGCACTGCGCGCCATACGCGTTTGCGACGGTTTGGTCCTCATCCCTCAAGTAAGGAAAATTAAGCATTCTTGATTTTGACATTTCAATCATCTTGTCAAAGCTGTCATCAGGATAGTTGATCTCGTCATTAGCGTTTATGCCGACGACTTGGATTCCCTTTATCCCATATTCAGCCTGTATTAATTTTATCCTCTCTATGCTTCCCTGCACATAAGGGCAATGGTTGCACATGAACACGACAACAAGTACATTCTTGCCCCTGAATGACTCCAAGGAATATGTCTTGCCGTCTGTTCCAGGCAGCTTAAAATCCGGGGCTTTGTCGCCAATCTTCAGCTTAAGGTTTTGAGTGTTTGATTCCATTAAAATCACCTTTGCAAGAGTTAGTCTTTTGTCTATTAAAAGTTTTTTGGTTTAAGAATGCCGGTGGGGAGATTTGAACTCCCGACGGACACCTTTCGAAGGCAACGGCCTAGGAAGACCAGCGAATTGAAATTCGCGCGCCATATGAGAGTGTCACTCTGTTGCCCTCGAGCCAGTCTTTATGACAATACTGGCATCTTCCAGGCTGAGTTACACCGGCTTCACTCTTAAAAGAATAAGATATTGTTTTAAAAAGATTACTAAATGAATTTCCTTATCTTTTCTGCATATTCTTTCATTTCATCATTCTCGTACTTCAAATGGCTCCATTTTATCCTTAGCCTGTCCTTTTGGAATCTCGGGATTATGTGGATATGGGCGTGATTCACAACCTGGCCTGCCTCCTTCCCGTTGTTCATGACTATATTGAAGCTTGCATTCCCAAAACTCAGCGACAACGCCCTGGCAACTTTTTTGGACACTTTTATCAATGATTCAAGTCCGTCATCATCCATCTCAACTAAGGTAGCGGCATGCTGTTTTGGCACAATCAGGCAATGTCCCTTGTTGGCAGGCAGGATGTCGAGGAAGCTTATTGATTTGGAGTCCTCATATATCTTTGCTGCAGGCACTTTTCCTTGAACAATCTTGCAGAAAATGCATTCTTCCATATTCGTCTATTGAATTAACAGGTGATATTTATTGCTTTTCATTAATTTGCCGCAAAATAAGGCATGCCTTAGTTTTTTACCTCAACGAATTCCAGGCTGTCTTTATCTGCATCAAGAAGGGCTATGGTGTAGGGGCGTATCCTGAATAAAGCACCGGGGTTTACCACTCTCGCCCTTCCGATCCTTTCATCTTTTTTAATATGAGTGTGGCCTGTGAGAATATAGTCGTACCTATCGCTTCTTATTGCTTTTTCAATAATTTCTCTCTTTGTGCCATGGTAAACATAGAATTGCCTTCCATTGTATTCAAACTCTTTTTCATCAGTTACATCTTCAAACCCCAATTCTTTTGCTTTTGCATTCAGGCCAATCTTTTCTCCGTCGTTGTTGCCAAGGACAAATTTCGTTTTCAATCCCTTGAAATGGTCAAGCATAGGCGGGCTTATGATGTCACCGCAATGTACTGCAAAGTCAACATTTCTTTGTTTGAATATTTCGACTGCCTTCCTAATTGCTTCTTCATTTTCATGCGTATCAGAGATTATGCCTATCATTTCAATTCAAAATACTCTATTTTGTTCAAATCGTCCAGATCTATAACAGCACAGTTCAATTTGTTGTCAGGGTAGCTGCTTCCCACGTTGATGCAGATTGTGCTTCCTATTTTGTCCTTCCATGCACCGCTCATTTTCGGGCTTTCATGGATATGCCCGTGCAAAGTCAAGAATGGCTGCTCTCTTTCAATAAATTTCCTCACAGACTTGCTTCCGACATGCTCGCCAGTTGTTATGATATCCAATTTGGTGTTGAATGGCGGAGCGTGAACAACATAAATAGTTTTTTTCGGGTTTGACAGTTTTTTTAATTTTTCTAAGTCCCCATGCATTGTGCCACTCTCTTTTTCCGCACTTCTGACCTCCTCAGAGAATAATTGCTGCGGCATTTTATCGTCTTCAAAGTCAAATTTTTCCCAGTCTTTCAATCTGAATGGGGTTGGGTTTACAAAGCTATAGCCAGCTATATGGCAATTGTTGCTTAACTTCATTGATTTGTTATGGATAGATTTCAAGATTTTGTTCTTTTCTGCGTTTTCCAGAACTTCAAGGTTAATCCGAAAGTCATCGTTGCCCATTATTAAATAAATTTCCCTGTTTTTGTTATCTTGTTTAAATTCCTTAAATAATGGAATCATAAATTTTTCCAGAAATATTTTTTGGTTATTGATTTTTTCTCTTAAAGTGCTTCCGTCCCTCCCGCACAAATCTCCCCCAATTACTATTGCGTCAATGTCTTCTTCCTCTGCTTTTTTCAGCAACTTTTTGTAAAAAGACTTGTTGCCATGGATGTCGGATAGGTATATTATTGTGAAAGTCATTTCATCATCTCTAGCTCCTGCCTTAATTCGGCCGCATTCTTGAACAAGATGCCTTCGAAGCCTGCTGATTTTGCAGTATCAATACAAGGTTTGGAATCGTCTATAAGCAGGCTTTCCCCTGGCCTGACATCCAGTCTTTTGGCAGCCAAAGCAAATATTTCTTTTGAGTCTTTTGCCAGTCCAAGTTCATGGGATAAAAGGACGGCTTCAAAATAATTGTAAATTCCGAGGCTGTTGTTCAGCGCTGCCTGGGAGGCCAGCGAATTCGAGATAATTCCAAGCTTATAATTTTGTTTCAGTTCCTTAACTATCTGCATTACATCATTGTTCACGGAAAGCAGTTTTTTAGAATTGATTAACCAAAAGTCTTTTGGAGCATATTTTGGTTCAATTTTCAAATCCATGGCCAGATTGTGCCAAAAGGCTTCATCGGGTATTTTGTTTAGCCACAAAGGCTTGAGATTTTTATTAAGCAAATGCAAAAAATTCTCTTTGTCAATTGGATTAAATACTTCTACCAGATTATCCATAAGAGCGCTCGTGTCTATTATCACACCGCCAACATCGAAGAAGATTGCTTTAATCATGTTAAAATGATGGACCGGCCGAGATTTGAATTTCCGATTTGCAAGCAGCTTGCCTGCAATTTCTCGGAGCCTCACCCAATTTGGTATAAATAGCCAAGGGCGCGTTATACCGGGTTTAACTACCGGCCCATTAAATCGCAAGAAAATCCAGCAATTTAAAAGAGTTTCTCACATATCTCACTTAATAGTGTAATCACTAATAAGACGTAAAAATAAAAAAACTTAAAAAGAGCGAACTCTAAACAGCCATTATGACCCTAGATAAACAGATAGTTAATGTAGTCAATCCTCAAAGACGAGACTTAGCAGTTTATTATCCTGGACCGGCGTATGATATAATTAGTCCTTTGGAAAAGACTCAAGGCTCGAGATTTGTATTTGTGGATGTTTGGGACCCTGCTTTTGGCACGATAGACCAACAACTGCAAAGAATCCAAGAGGATATTAAAAGTAGAGGGGGGAAAGTGCAAAAATTTGAGAGGGTTTCCGATAATCTTGCAGTTATAGCATTTGACTATCAGAACCGTGATAGGAAAATAGATTATCATCTCAAAAGAAACGCTTGTCATTTTACCCCTCCTGAATTATTGCATGGGTATGATGTTTACTTTTCAAAAGGTGCTGGTCCTTTACATGACCCTTATTACTTGGCAAGAATGATAAGGCTGATGACAATTGGAGGTTATTTCGTCAGTTTTGATAGTGATTTAGTGAGTCATGATTCTTTTCGCGATGGTAAACTAGATCAAGTAGCAGCAAACTTTGATTTGGAGGGTCTGGGTTTCCGAGGAGAAGGAGTTGTAGATGGTTATTCACTATTCAGGAAGATGAGGTATATTAAAAATGAATTTGAAATTTTGTTGCCAACTTATTTTGGATTAGTCTTACAAGAAATTGAAACGTTTATGAAAGAGTTCAAAAAAGATGCCGAGTGGGAAATTGGCAAATTGATTGGATGGCGAAGGGGAATTAGAGATTCTGTTACTGAATTGAATAGGTTGGCTCCGTTGCTGAGGGAAAAATTCACAGCTGAATTAAGATCAAGGCTTGTCAGTGTCAATAGGGATGTTAAGATGCTAAATTCTTAATCATCAAATCATATAAAAATTTTATAACTTACTTCGCGGCCAGTTTAACATCCCCTTCATGCACTGTCTTTCTGCCTGCATGCTTGGATATCTGAGCTGCCTTTGAGGAAATTTTTATCGCTATATCTGTTAATACCTCAGCAAATGCATCAACTGCACCAGCAGATACTCTTTTCGCTCCTGCCTTCAACAGAATCCTGGCAACAGAAGCCTTTGGAATCGTAGAAGTTTTCCTCTTCATGAAGCCCCATAAAGTATTTGCTTGCCATCGTTCCGTGGCATTGAAATGCCACATTGCATATTTTTGGTCAAGCTTTTTGTAAAAGGTTGGGAGAAAACCAAAAACAACCCCTTCAGTCTTTGTGTAACTGATTTTCATAGAATAAGTTATTTATATAACTTTCTATTTTATCCAAAATTATGGATGAAAAGCTTAAAGGAATGATTTTGAAATATGCGTTGCAGAACGCGATTAAGTTCAACGGCAAGGCAAACATAGGAGCCGTAATCGGCAAGGTATTTGCCGAAAACCCAGAGCTGAAAGAAAAAGCTAAGGATATAGGCATAGAAACAGCAAAAATAATCAAGGAAGTCAACAAGCTGCCGTTGGAAAAACAGGAAAAAAAGCTTCGGGGAATAGCGCCGGACTTGCTGGAAAAAAAGGAAACCGCCAAGGAAAGGGACTTATTTGGATTTCTTGGCATAAGGGAAGATCAGCAAGTTGTTACAGCTTTTCCTCCGGAGCCAAGCAAGTATCCCCACATAGGCCATGCAAAAGCGATCATAATGAACTATGAGCTGGCTAAACGCTACAAAGGAAAGTTCTGCCTGAGGTTTGAAGACACAAATCCAGAGCTTGCAGAGCAAGAATTCTACGAGATTCACCTGGACAATTACTCATGGCTTGGGATAAAGCCTGACAGAATCGACCATGCCTCTGATTTTATGGAAGAATTCTACAAATATGCAGAGAAGATGGTGAAAGATGAGCATGCCTACATATGCTCCTGCCCCCAGAAGACAATGCAGGAAAACAGGCACAGTGGCATTGATTGCCAGTGCCGCTACAACCTTGCTGAAAAAAACATTGAGCTGTGGAAAGAAATGTTCACCTCAAAAGCCGGCAGATATGTCTTAAGGCTTAAGGGCCATATGCAAAGCCCAAACACGACTTTGAGGGATCCTGTGCTTTTCAGGGTGATGGACGAGCCTCACCCAAAAACAAAGAAAAAATACAGGGTATGGCCAACATATGACTTTGAAAATTCAATAATGGATGGCATTGAGGGAGTGACCCACAGGCTGAGGACAAAAGAGTTCGAGTTGAGGAATGAACTTCAAACCTTGCTGCAATCGCTGGCTGGATTCCAGCAGACTTACATCTATGAGTTTGCAAGGTTCAATCTTGAAGGGGTGGAAAGCTCGGGAAGAATAATAAGGGAAAAAGTCAGGAAAAAAGAGCTTATTGGCTGGGACGACCCTTCGCTGACAACAATTGTTGCATTGAGGAGAAGGGGTTTTTTGCCGGAAGCAATAAGGGAATTTGTCCTCTCGACAGGCTTGACAAAGACAGAAGCTACTCTTACATGGGACGATTTGATTGCCCACAACAGGAGACTGCTTGATGCACGGTGCAACAGGTATTTCTTTGTTGAGAATCCTAAAGATATCTTAATTGAAAATGGGCCGCTGCAAACTGCTGAGCTAAGGCTACATCCTGAATTCAAGGAGAGGGGCGCAAGGATCTTCAAGACAAAAGACAGGTTTTATGTTGATGAAGATGATTTTAAGGACTTTAAGGAAGGCAAGCTGGTCAGGCTGATGGATTGCCTCAACTTTGTCAGGAAGAAAAATAAATTCGTTTTTGATTCTTTGGAATATGAAAAATACAAGGAGCACGGAGACAAGATCATACACTGGCTGCCTG
>CAZMBY010000039.1:0-10500 GCA_964564925.1 uncultured Methanosarcinales archaeon | reverse complement strand
CTAAAGATTTAAAATATCTGCTTTAATCGCTTAATCACTATGGACTTGACTCAAAAGAAATGTATACCTTGCGAAGCTGGAACTCCTCCATTAGGTAAGGAGAAGATAGATGCATTGCTTAAGCAACTTCCAACATGGACGTTAAAAGTCGGTCACTTACATAAAAAATTCAAGTTCAAGAATTTCTTGGCAGCGATGGAATTCATTAATTCAGTTGCTGAAATCGCGGAGTCTGAAGGCCATCATCCTGATATGTGTGTACATTACGACAAAGTTGAAATTGAATTATGGACGCATGCAATAAATGGCTTATCCGAGAATGATTTCATACTGGCTGCCAAGATCGACAGAATATCCCACTAATCATTTCAAAGGCATTAACAAATCAATTTATAAAAAACAAAAATTCAGCTTACAATGAAATTTCAAATCAAGACGGCAGTTTTTCCGATAATAATCGTAACTGTAGCTTTCTTTATTCTCCAGGTTATCCTTGGAAATCAATTCACTGAGTCTTTCCTTCTTATTTCTAAGGATATTTATTCAAGGCCATGGATTTTGCTTACATCAATCTTCCTGCATGGAAGCCCCATGCACATTGTTTTTAACATGTATGCTCTCGCCATATTCGGCCCTCTGCTTGAGCAGCGGATAGGCCCCAGAAGATTTTTGCTTGTTTACATCGCATCTGGGCTGATCGCTTCATTTTTGTCTAGTTTTTTCTATGCCAGCGCTTTGGGCGCAAGCGGCGCGATAATGGGAATGCTCGGAGTCCTTATAATCCTGATGCCTAATCTGCAATTGCTGCTTTTTTTTGTCATTCCAACACCTCTTTGGCTCGCTGGAATTATTTTTGCACTAATAGATATTTTTGGAGTATTGTTTCCGTCAAATGTGGGTAACATAGCGCATCTTGCAGGGCTTGGAGTTGGGCTTCTTTATGGGCTTTATCTAAAGAAGGAGAAGCATACTTACAACAAGAAGTTTTCCTCAAAGAAGCACCTTGATGAGAAGGATTTAGAAGAGTACCTGAAAACAGGAAGAATATAATTATTTGACTGTCTTCATTTCCACAAGGTGCAAGACTTTCCCCAATTCAGTAAACGGGAAAGGCCTGGAATTTGTTGCAAATGTCATGTACCTCAGGAACCTGTAAGCCTGGGTTGGCCATAAATTGCAGAACTCAGCGATGCCCTTGCTTCTTCTGCCCGTGAATATTATATAGAACCAATGAAAGATAGAAACCAATTCCACCAAAACCTTCCAAAGCCCAAGTATGATGCCGGATATTATGCCAACAACTATCCTCATCCATGCCTCTTTTCGCTCTGACATGAATTGAGAATTGGGCGGTATTTTATTTAAATTTTGTGATTATTCAAAACCTTAATATATTCTGCCTTGATATTTTATTTCATGACGGATTTAGTTGCTTGCTTCACTTCTGGAGAAAAAAGCCTTGCACATGTGCAAAGGCTGGTTAAGGAGCATGACTGGCAAAATATATTCCTGATAACCAATCACCAAGGCAATGATTTCCTGAAATTTGAAAAGCCAGTGGAATGTGTACAAATTGACTCAAGCAAGCCCGTGACAGAGCTGATTGAAGACATAAGAAAGCGGCTGCAGAATAAAATAAGCGATTTGGAAGTTGCTTTGAACCTTGTTTCCGGAAACGGGAAAGAGCATATGGCAATTTTGTCTGCATTGCTTAAGCTGGGGGTGGGAGTGAGGCTTGTGGCTGTGACCAAAGATGGCTTCAAAGAATTATGATAATCAATAACAATAATCTCCAACGCCCAAATATCAGAAAAAATTCCTATTTGTTGACGCTCATATAAACCCAATATCCTGATTTCTTTGCGATAACTTCCAGATTTCCGAAGACTTCCATCATCTTACCGCCCAAAGTTTTCCCGCCCTTGTTGTGGCGCGCAACCAGCTGCAAATTCCCTCCTTTCTTGAGGTGATGCAAGGAATCTTCAATAATCTTAAAGCAAATCTCTTTCCCGGCATTTTGAGGCGGGTTTGACAGCACCACATCAAAGCCTTTTTCGCTAATATTATCGTATAGGTTGCCTTGTATAACTTCAGCTTTTATTCTGTTCAATTTGGAATTCTTTTTAGCAAGGGAAACTGCCCTGCTATTTATATCTCCCATCATCACACTTGCATTGAGCAGTTTAGCAGCAACAATCCCCAGTACCCCAATGCCGCATCCTATGTCGAGAACCTTGCTGTTTTCTTTTATGATCATATTTTCAGCGAGAACCATGGTTCCCTTGTCAATCTTTTTCTTTGAAAAAATTCCGGAAGAAGTGTAGAATTCAAAATCGCAATTTCGGATTTTTTGCTTTATTTTTTTTATGTTCAAAGGCGAGCCTTGCCGCTCAGAGTAGTAATGCTCCATATCACACTTCTTCCTGCTCCATTATCTTGTATAGGTTGTATAGTATCCTGTCAACCCCTTTCACCAAGTCAAGCCCGGTCCCTTCAACGACAATGCAGTTGTTGTTATAATATGCCCTGAACCTTTCAGATTCTTTGACATAAAGAACTAGCTTGTCAGCGTCATCGCATGTGACTATCGGCCTGTTCCTGCAAGACTCTGTTTCATTTCTGTCGCAGGCTGCTATTGGGTTCTTTTCAAAAACCTTTGACATGTGAGTGTTAAAGTCCGCCACTGCCAACGCTACATAAGAGAAATCATTTCCGGTTGGATTAAATGTCACATAGAACTCTGTTTGATTGTTAAACAGTCCAGTGTTAAGCGAGCCCTCTATTATGATATCCTTCAGTTCATTCGGGGAGTAACGCAATGCCAGGCTGTAGATTCTTGTTCCTCTTGGCGAGGTAAGCTGAGTATACCATTGATTATCGAGATTGATAAAACTGTATGCTCCTTTGTAAACGTAGCCTTGCGACTGCTTGAGCTTTCCCTTGAGGTTTAAGACATGCAGCTCCTCCAGCGTCTTAGGCTCCTGCCTGTTATAAAAGCTAAAACCTATGAGCGCGGCAAAAAGCAACACTATCACTGCAATGCCAGCAATAAGGGCTATCTCTGAGGATTTTCTGGGCTCGGATTGGGGATTTCCTTTATCACTTATTTCTTCACTCTTCTTGTTGAGAATTTCAACATGAGGCTCCAGTCTTTCTTTCAATTTTTCATATTCTTCCTTGCCTATAATGCCGGATTCATGGCTTCCTTTGAGTAAAGCAAACTTTTTCCTTGGGTCGGTCATTTCATAACACCTAATGCTCCGTATATTATCCTGTCTTTGACTTTGATCATGTCAACTGCGGATGCGGCTTCCGCGATCAAGCAGCCATCTTCCTCAAATATTCTTGTTTCATTGCTTTCCCTGAAATACACAATTGGCACGTTTGCTGTTGCGTCATCGCAAGTGATAATTGGAAAATTGAAGGTGTTGTTTGACGTGAACCCTTTCCTGATATACACATCATAATTCCACAGCGTAAGCGACATTTGATGCTCTGCAAGCGCAATCGATTCATTCAAGCTGCTATTCAATTCAGATGTCACATCAATTTCCAATTTCTCCTGAAGCCTGCTTGAAAGATTACCAGTCGCAGCCATTTTCTCCACATCAGCAGGCAAGAATGAAAAAGCCGCCAACTTTCCATTGATCTTTGCTTCCCATCTGTCAGGGTACCCTGTGAACTTAATACCGTTATACCTTATATTCCCGTTTGAGGGAGAAAAGCCGAAATAAACAAAGCTGAATGATGTGCCTATCATTATCATTACTATAAACAGAATCAATCCCCATCTCCTCTTCTCTTTCTTATCTTTCATGAATTGTGGAAAATCCCTTTATTTAAAAGTTTTGCGTGGCATGACCTATTGAATGCAAACATTTAAATATCCATATATCGGTTCCGTTATATCGGAAGCGATATATAACAATAAATCACCATAAGAGTTGAAATAAATATGATGCGCGGATATTTAAGATTAATTGTAATGAAAACTTTGTTGAACAAAGAACTTTCTGGGTACGGCCTGATAAAGCAGATAGAGAAGCACACTGGCACATGGAAGCCCAGCTTCGGCTCAATCTACCCCCTTCTTGAAAGGCTATTGACGGAAAAGCTTGTCCAGGTTAAAGCGCAAGGAAGAAGAAAGCTCTATTCTTTGACCAATGAAGGCAAAAAGCAGCTCTCTGTAATGGACAAATCAAAAAACATGCTTGTTGACAAGCTCATTGCAACCTGGAATGCTTTTGGCAAAATAACAGATAAAAGGGAGATGAATTTCATGCTTGAGATATTCAACAGCCTGAGGAAAGGCCAACTTCCATTTAAGGAGCTTAATCCTGAGCTGAATGAGTTCAGAGCCACAGTTTTTGAATTATACTCGGAAGGCAAAGACAGAAGGAAAATAAAATTGGCGATCAAGTCCGCAGTAAAAAGCCTCAAGAGCATAAGATGAAAAGAAGCGTAATCAAGCTGCAGGATGTTTGGAAAATCTACAGGATGGGTGATTCTGAGGTCAAAGCGCTGCAGGGGCTGGAACTTGATGTGAAGGAGGGGGAATTTCTAGCCATAATGGGGCCTTCAGGCTCCGGCAAGTCAACTGCAGTGAATATGGTAGGTTGCTTGGATGTTCCGACAAGAGGGAAGATTTGGCTTGATGGCCATGACATATCAGAAATGGATGAATCTGAGCTTGCCCAGATAAGGGGTAAAAAAATCGGCTTCATATTCCAGCAGTTCAATCTTATCCCCACTTTAACAGCCTTGGAGAATGTGGCTTTGCCGATAGTATTCCAGAATGTCCCGAGGGAAGAGAGGGTAAGAAGGGCGACAAAGCTTTTGGAGGTTGTTGGATTGGGAAACAGGGTGGACCACAAGCCCTCAGAACTGTCAGGAGGGCAGCAGCAAAGGGTTGCAATCGCAAGGGCTCTCGCAAACAATCCTGAAGTCATCCTTGCAGACGAGCCGACAGGCAACCTTGACTCCACAACAGGGGAGACTGTGATGACTTTCTTGCAGAAGCTCAACAGGCAGGAGGGAAAAACAATTATAATGGTGACACATGACAATAATGTGGCAAGCCATGCCGACAGGATAGAATTATTAAAAGATGGCAAAGTTGTAAAATCCCTAGAAAATCAAAGATTTTCGGGAGCCGAAAATTCAGGAATTTTCGAGCTTTCTGGGCACCAAAAACGTAAAACGTTTTTTAGTGCATTGAAGAACAGGAAAGGTGATTGAAATGAAAAAAATAGCTTATTTGATTTTGTTTATTGTGGCTGCAGGATTTGCAATTGCTGCTGTGAATACAGAGTACTATGGCAAAAGCCCTAAGATATCAGTGAGTTTGGCCAGCCAGGATCCTGATCCTGTGGAGCCTGGAAAGATTGTAGAGCTGAGCCTCAAGCTTGAGAATCAAGGCACTTTGGCAGATGATGTGGAGTTTGAGATAATTCCAGAATACCCCTTTTCATTATTGCCCGGAGAAGTAGCTCTTAGGAATGTCGGGACACTTGGCACTTCACAAAACACTGATAGAGCGGTTTTTGTCAAGTACAAATTAAGGGTTGACCAGAATGCAGTTGATGGAAATCACGAGATAAAAGTCAGGTACAAGACTGGCGCTTTTGAGTCGTGGAACACAATAGAGGATTTAACTGTGAAGGTGCAGTCCCATGACGCAATACTCTCAGTTGAAAAGATCGTAACAACTCCTGATATTATCGCTCCCGGATCAAAAACAAAATTGGGAATTAGCCTGAAGAATTATGCAACTTCCATGCTTAAAGACGTCAAAGTTACCCTTGAAGTTGGGGAGAGCGGTGATGAAGGCACACCTTTTTCGCCTCTGGGCTCGACAAATGAGAAAGTCATATCAGTGATTGATGCGCAATCAACATTGTTGCTGGAGTTTGACCTATTGGCTGATCCTGACGCTAAGTCAAAAACTTACAAGGTGCCTTTGAAAATACAATACTCGGATGTCATCAACAAGAATTATTCAAAGACAAATACAATTGCTTTGGTTGTCGGAGTGGAGCCTGACATATCTGTGTATATAGACACCACCTCAATCTACAGCTCCGGAAGCACAGGAGATTTGAGCATAAAGATAGTCAACAAAGGCTTAACTGATGTCAAATTCCTGAATGTCAATCTTGAGAAAGGACAAGGCTACAGGGCGCTGTCTCCTTATGAAGTCTATATTGGGAACATAGATTCCGACGACTATGAAACAGCTGATTTCAAGATTAATGTTGAGAAAACAAATGAGAAAAAAATAATTTTGCCGTTGACAATAGAGTATAAGGATGCGAATAACCAGGATTATGCAAAGAAAATGAATCTTGAACTTCCCCTCTATACAAGCTCTGAAGCAAAGAAGTTAGGCTTTGTTGAGAGCGGCAATAAATTATGGATATTCATTGTAATTGCTGCAGTGATTATAGGATTCTTTGCCTACAGAAGATGGAAGAAGCGCAAGAAGTGAGCTTCTAACTGACTCAAGATGCTAAAGGACTACTTCACCTATTCAGTCAGAAATCTTAGGAGCAGGCAGCTGAGGTCATGGCTGACCATGATAGGAATCTTCATAGGCATAGCTGCAGTTGTCTCATTAATTGGGCTTGGAGAAGGGTTAAGAGTTGCAATCAGCTCGCAATTCGGTTTCTTAGGCCCTGACATTCTAAGTGTGCAAGCATCGGGATTGGCATTTGCCGGCCCTCCCGGTACAGCTGTTGTAGAGCCATTGAATGACGATTTGGCTGGCAAAATTGCCAGAATCAATGGAGTGCAGAGCGCATTCAACAGGTATATTGAATCAGCCACAGTGGAATTCAATGACAGGCAAGTGATCAGGTTTGGAGCCTCTGTCCCTGAAGGCGATAGCAGGAAAATTTTTGAGACTATGGTGAACCTGAAGACTGAGCAGGGGAGACTGCTTAAGGAAAGCGATTCAAAAAAAGTAATGCTTGGAAATAACTTTAAAGAAGACAGCATATTCGGAAAAGGTGTCAAAGTCGGCGATAAAATTCTTATCAAAGGAGTTGATTTTGAAGTTGTGGGGATACTTGAAAAGAAAGGCAGCTTCATTTTTGACGACAATATGCTCATCAACGAGCAAACTATGATAGATGTGCTAGGCACAGAAAAAGAAAAGGTCGATGTGATTGCTGTCAAGGTTGACGACCCAAACAAAGTTAATGAAATCAAGGGAAGCATAGAAAAGCTGATGAGGAAAGAAAGGAATGTTGACAAAGGCGAGGAGAATTTTCAGGTGCAGAGCCCGCAGCAAATTCTTGAAACATTAAATTCGGCATTGTTTGCAGTACAATTGTTCGTTTATATTATTGCTTCCATTTCATTGGCTGTTGGCGGCATTGGAATCATGAACACAATGTACACCTCAGTTCTTGAAAGGACAAAAGAGATAGGGATCATGAAATCCATAGGCGCAAAAAACTCAGCCATATTCACCATATTCTTCATTGAATCAGGACTTTTGGGAATGGTAGGCGGAATAATTGGGATAATTCTTGGATTGGCTTTTGCATTTGGACTTTCTGCCCTGGGCAGGCTTCTCTTAGGAACTGAATTGATTCAGGCAAGCATAAGCCTGATCCTTGTCTTTGGAGCTTTATTCTTCTCATTTGCTTTGGGCACAATTTTTGGCGTGCTGCCTGCATACCAGGCATCAAAATTGAGCCCTGTTGAATCGTTAAGGAGCGCAAAATGAGAATAGACGAAATCCTGTATTCCTTACAAAATGTCAGAAAAAGGAAGCTGAGAAGCGGGCTTACAGTCCTGTCAATACTCATTGGAATTGCAGCAATATTTGCACTGCTGAGTTTTGGCGCTGGCCTAAGGAGCTATGTCAACACTTTGGCTGAAGAATCCGGAAAAAACAAGCTTTTCGTCCAGGCAAAAAGCACAGGAGCTCCTGGAACAGACGAGAATTTTTTCATCTCGAATGATGAAGTGGACTTTGTCAGCAAGATAAAGGGAGTTGATGAGATAGTGGGGATTTATTTCTCTGCAGGCGAGATTAGCTTTGATAATGTAAAGAAGTATTATTACCTTATGGGGCTTGATCCTGATAATATTGATTTCATTGAAGAGACTTTTGCAAATTCCATACTGAAAGGAAGGCAGCTAAAGAATGGTGACATGTCTAAGGCAGTCCTTGGCTATAACTTCCAGTTTGACGATAAGATTTTCAAAAAAGGGGTTAGATTAGGCGATAAAATCAAGATTAATGGTGAAATATTTGAAGTCGTTGGATTTTTTGACGAAGTCGGAAATCCGCAGGATGATTCGAATGTCTACATAACAAAAGAGGCTTATGAGAAATTGTACCCGGACAAAAAAGACAGGTACGGATTTGTAATCCTCAGCTCCCAGAACAGCGATGTTCCAAGCGAGCTTGCCTCCAGAATAGAGGAGAAATTAAGAAAATTCAAAAACCAAGACAGGGGCAAGGAAGATTTTTTTGTGCAGACTTTTGAGGATGCAATTGCAACCTTCACGACAATAATAAACGTCATTAATGGGGTGCTGCTTCTGATTGCATTAATCTCGCTTGTGGTAGCATTTGTCAACATAATGAATACAATGTATACCTCAGTTCTAGAAAGGACGAAAGAGATTGGAGTGATGAAAGCCATAGGCGCGAGAAATGAGGATATCCTCTTAATATTCGTTTTTGAGTCGGGATTTCTTGGATTAATAGGCGGATTATTGGGCGTGCTTCTTGGCTATGTCATTGCAAACATAGGAGGTGCTGCGGCGGCTGCCAATGGTTTTGCGCTGCTGAAGCCAATTTTCTCGTATATGCTGATTGTGGGATGCCTGCTTTTTTCATTTTTGGTTGGGGCTGCTGCCGGATATTTGCCTGCAAGAAGGGCGTCAAGGCTCAGGCCTGTCGATGCGCTTAGGTATGAGTAGAAAGAGGGAAAACCCATTGAATTAAGTCTGTTTATTAAAATATTTCTTAACCGTCTTAATATAAAACAATTACTTCGATTTGTGCATCTTCCTGAGCTCTTCCTTTATGATCTTGCCCATTGAATTTTTTGGCAATGCATCAAGAAACTGGACAAACTTTGGCTTTTTGAAGGAAGCGAGCTTTTCTTTGCAGAAAGCGATGACTTCGTCTTCGGTTAATTGGCTTTTTGGATTCAATACAACATAGGCCTTTACAGACTCGCCAAACTCCTTGTCTAAAATGCCAACGACAGCGCATTCCTTGACTTCCGGCATGGACTCTATCACATCCTCGATTTCCCTTGGATAGATATTGATTCCTCCGCTTATTATGACATCCTTTGACCTTCCGATGAGATAAACATAATTTTTTTCATCTATCTTTCCGACATCTCCTGTTATGAACCAGCCGTCCTTGAAGTGCTGCTTGTTGTAAATAGGCTTATTCCAGTATCCGTTGAAGACATTGGGGCCTTTGAGCAGGATTTCGCCTTCTGTGTTGACAGGAACATCATTGAAATTCTTGTCTGTTATCCTGACCTTGACTCCAGGCAGGCATGGACCAACGCTTCCTGGAATCCTCTCGCCATCATAAGGGTTGGAAAAATTCATCATGGTTTCTGACATACCTGCCCTTTCAAGTATTTCATGACCAAGCTCCTTCTTTAATTTGTAGAAAAGGTCCCTGGACAAGGGAGCAGAGCCTGAAACAAAAAGCCTCATGGAAGACAAGCCATATTTTTCCATGCCTTCAACTTCGAGAAGCTTGAAGTACATAGTTGGAACGCCCATGAACAGAGTGCATTTCCTTTTTTGGATTGTTTCGAGAACTTCCTCTGAAACAAATTTCTTTTTGAGGATGGTGAAATTTCCGACATGAAGAGAGCCGCATAAGGCCACTCCTATGCCGTGGATGTGGTATAATGGCAAAGTCAACAGGAAAATATCGTCTTCTGTCCACTTCCATGCCTGAGCCAATGCCTTTACATTTGAAGCGACATTTGTCTGGTTTAATGCTGCTCCTTTTGGCTTGCCTGTTGTCCCAGAAGTGTAAAAGATGATTGAATAATCTTCATCCTTGATAACGACGTTTGATTCTTTGTCAGATGCGCTTTTAATTAATTCGTCAAAATTATGAGTGCCTTCTTCCTTGCCATCAACCAGAATGATAGATTTTAATTCCGGAAGCTTTGGCTGGACTGCTTTTACAATAGGCAGCCTTTCCAAATCTGTTATGACAGCTTTTGCTCCTGAGTCATGCAGGATGTGATGAATCTCCTGCTCCTTGAAGCCTATGTTCATTGGAACTATGATGCTGCCATTCTTGAAGTTTCCGACCAATGAGTAGACCAGCTCGAGAGAATTTGGCATGAACTGGGCCAGCCTGTCTCCTTTGACAATTCCGAGGCTGTGGAGCAGATTGGCAACTTTATTTCCTTTTTCGTCAATCTCCTTGAACGTAACTCTTTGGTCTTCAAACTCAATCGCCACCTTATCCGGCAATCTCTGAGCTGTCTGCTT
>CAZMBY010000038.1:0-10773 GCA_964564925.1 uncultured Methanosarcinales archaeon | reverse complement strand
AAAAGAGAAGGTCAATACCATAAGGCACGATTCCAAAATCCCTTTGCATGGACCTTAATGTATTTCCAAGGCCGCAGCCAAGCTCAAGAACTTTAGCACCCTTGTTTAATGTCTTCTTTAAATCAATCCCCTCAAAGAAGCATGTTAATTCTTTATTTAGTAATGACCTGCCCCTAGGCATATCGGTTCTTACTATGTACCTATGCAATTGCCGAATCCTGTCAACAAGAACGTCATTCTTCATTTTTGCTTCAATGATCGCTGCAATCCCATTTAAACCCGCATTTCGGGCAGATTATCTTGCAGTGCTTTTCAAACATTGAAGCGCCGCAAGCCTCGCACAAAACAATTTCCTCAGTTTTTTCCTTCACACTTAACACCAAACGAGCCGTAGCTCATGCTCAGATTGAATTTTTTGCACAAGAAATTCATGACTATTAAATTTTTCTCTGAAGCATCCTTCACAGTGCATTGCCTGAGTCCTGTGTTGTCCCAGTTTGAAATTCCCTCAACCTGCTTGCAAAACCTAATAAAATCACTGGGCGCCTGAAAGCTGGTTATCTCTGTCGCATTGGCTTCTGTGGCATTCTCTATCTCTTTTTCGATCTTTTTTACTTCTTCTGGTATCGTTATCAAGGCCCAGAATACGCTTGTGAGCACAACTCCAATTGTCAATGCGCCAATAAAAATCCCCCAGGCTTCCAGCTCAGTATAGGTTTTTGCCATTATGAAGTAAGAATAAAATACTATTTATAAAGATTTAGCAAAACAATCAAAGACATAGCAATATTAAAACATTTTTGAATAGTACACCTCTTCCCAATAAATAATTTGGAAAATCACAAAATAGTAAATGCTCCCGCCGAGAGATTCATAGCTTTTGGCTAATTTGAACTCGGGTCACCGGCGCGAGAGGCCAGTATGATTGTCCGGACTACACTACAGGAGCGTAATAATGGAATATTACCGAATTTTTAAAGGTTGAGGTTTTGAATTTCTATCTGTATTCTCAACGGCTTTTATTCTGTTGAATTTTTTTGAAATAATCAATTTTCAGTTAATGCGTTCAAATCGTTGGTTTTTTTCAATGTTCCTTTTTAACTTATGTTGGCTACTTATATTTGAATTAAGAACGAAGCAAAAAAGAAGCTTTATATAGAATTTCGAATTCAAGTTTTTATGTTCATACCAAAAAAATATGGCCAAAGCAGGATTGATAAATGCCCCTTCTGCGATAGGCAGGGCATCATCCTGAACGGCCAAAAAATTCCAGTCTGCCAGTCACATAAGGAAAATCTGGTTCAAGACATGAAATGCACCTGCGGCTCGAATCTTGAAATCAAAAATGGCAAATTCGGTGCTTTCTTTTCGTGCATCAAATGCGGCAACATGAACATGAAAAAGGCTTTAGATATCAATCCAATAAAGCAAATGGGCAAAGCAAATGAAAAACCTCAAGTCAAACCGGATGAACAAAGAAACAGGGTAGAGACGATAAGGAGCGATGACCCAAGATATTTTGATTGAGAATGGACTACAAGGGACTGAAACTGGATAAATTCCAGGAAGACGCTATAAAGGCGATAGAGCATAACAAGTCTGTGATAGTTTCAGCTCCGACCGGCTCGGGAAAGACATTGATTGCAGATTACATAATAGACAGGGATTTCAAGAAGGGAATAAGGGTAGTGTACACAGCGCCTATCAAAGCCCTTTCAAACCAAAAATACAAGGAATTCTCGAGAAGCTATGGGGCAGAGAATGTAGGAATTTTGACGGGAGATGTTCAGAAAAACCCCGATGCACTAATTCTTATAATGACGACTGAGATTTACAGGAACATGGTGCTTAGCAATGACCCTTTCATAACCAAAATCTCCTATGTTATTTTTGATGAGATCCATTACATAAACGACATTGAGCGAGGCTATGTTTGGGAGGAATCCATCATCTTTTCGAATCCTGATGTAAGGGTCTTATGCTTGTCGGCAACTATACCTAATGCCCGGGAATTCGCGAATTGGATTGAGGCAATAAAAGGCCATGAAGTTGTTGTGGTAAAGCATGACGAGAGGCCCGTCCCTCTTAAGCTGAGTGTATATGACTATCAGCTGGGCATCACAACCTTAAGAAACTTGAAAGAGGCAATGGCAATTCCGGATTACCGCAACCTAATGAGAGGTAAATCCAGAAAAAAATACGAAAAACCGAAAATCCCATCGCATCTTGAGCTTATTCGGGAAATCAAGGACAACCTTCCGTGCCTATTTTTCAGCTTTTCCAGGCAGGGCTGCCAGAAAAAAGCGTCAGAGCTTTTTGAAACAAAGATGTTCCAGCCAAATCCTGAAATCTCTTCCTTTGTGCGGGAAAGGCTTGCGAGTGCAAGCCCGGAAATCAACAGGCTTTCTTCCGCACGATTATTGAGGCAGGTGCTTCCTTATGGGATTGCATTCCACCATGCAGGCATTTTGCCCGTATTGAAGGAGATTGTCGAGGACCTTTTCGAGAAGGGAATGATACGGGTTCTTTACACAACAGAGACTTTTGCAGTCGGAATAAATATGCCGGCCAAGTCTGTTTGCTTTGAATCCTTAAGGAAGTTTGATGGTGTCTCATTCAGGCTGATGACATCAAAAGAATACTTCCAGATTTCAGGCCGGGCAGGAAGGAGAGGCATAGACAAGGAAGGATTCGTGTACATAATCATTGAAAGGAAATTTTTTGATTATTCCAGGATAAAGGCAATAACTGAAGCTGACACTTTGCCGATCAACTCCCAATTCAGGCTTTCGGTCAATACAGTGCTTAATCTTATAATGCAGCACAGCGAGAAGGAGATAGGCGACATACTGTGCAAGAGCTTTCACTCATACCAGAGATATGGAAAAAATTTTATGAACAGGGAAAATATAATCAGCCACAATGCTTTCTATAACTACAAGAAGAAGCTTGAAAAAATGGGCTATGTTGAAGGCAATAAGCTGACTGAAAAGGGAATTTTTGCGTCAAGAATATATTCCGATGAGATTCTCATCGGAGAGATATTTGGCACCGATCTTTACACCAGGCTCAATGAGTACCAGATGCTCATGGTTGTCTCCTGCTTATGCTATGAGGCAAGGGAGAGGACAGAGTTTTATAGGACTTACAGCTTAAGTCCGGAAAGAGCCTTGAGAGAAATGCTTTGGAGCAACAGCTATCTTAAAAGAGAAAAAAGGTTTAACCAGATTGAGAACCTGAGTTCAATAATCCATCCTGTGTATCATGGGCAAAATCTCTTTAAAATTCTTCTTAACACAAACCTGCAGGAAGGCGATGTGATCAGGTTCCTAAGGCTAGTTGTTGACAAGCTCGGCCAGATAAAGAGTGCGACGAATGACAATAGATTGAGAGATATGCTTTCAAACTGCCAGAAACTTATTGATGATTGCGTTGGTGAGTTTGACACGATTTGATTATTTCTCAATGTTACATTGTAAAGTCTAAAGGGCAGGTATTTAAACTTCTGAATTATAAAATTCTATTAATGGCTATTAAGAATTGGTGGAAAGGGCTAAAATATTGGCAGAAGGGAGGTTTATTTGGAGGGACTTCACTCATTACCTATCTAGCTTTGTTAGTAATTTTGGATTTTGTCAAAAACCACCAGTCATAGACTGGTGGCATGAATATACTATTACATTGCGTGGTTTTTGAGCACACTCGGAATTCCAGCAATGTATTCGGTTTAGTTTACCAAACCACTATTCAAAGAATAGTGGAATTCCGATGTTTAAAAATCATCAATACTTCTATAATCAACATTTTACTTATCCCTCTTAATCCATCAATTAAAGTTATCCTCCCATTCATTTTTGATAAAATAGAAAATAGATTATTGATATCTCTAATGGAATTCATACCAACATTCATTCAAGGGTTTATCATTGGAAACTTAATTGGGTTCATTATGGGAAAGATAAAGAAAAATTAGCCATATACTAAAGTATGATTTGCGGAAGGATTCCGTAGCTTGAACATAATCAAATGGTCTATCAGGTTCAATTCCCGACACACCAATCTTTACTTTTTATAAGAATCATTTTTTATTTAAATTCTTGTAAATTTGCTAAACCAGAGGATTTGACAATGACTTAATGCGTAGTTTTTTAAATGAGTCTGTCAGACCAATACCATGAAACGCGGATTCTGGATTGTCGTCAAAGACATAGTAAGGAGAGCAGACGTGGTTCTGGAGATTCTTGATGCAAGAATGCCAGAACTTACAAGAAACGAGCTGCTTGAAAAATATGCCGTAGCTTCAGGAAAAAAGCTTATGCTTGTAATAAATAAGAAGGACTTGGTATCAGGCGATGCAATAAAAGAGATTGAAAAGAGATATTCCGGCGTGGATCATGTGATTGTGTCCTCCAAGAGCCATAAAGACATGCGTAAATTGATCGGCGCAATTAAGAGCAAAGCAAAGAAGCACTCATTGAAAGTTGCCGTCATCGGGTACCCAAATACAGGAAAAAGCTCGTTGATAAATATCCTCTCAAGGGGCGGGAAGGCGAAGACAAGCCTGGAATCGGGATTGACTCGGGGAGCGCAGAATTTTTCCGGCAAAGGCGGCCTAATGCTGATAGATACTCCTGGAGTAGTGCCTTATGAGGACAGGGAAGAGGTAATGCTCGGACTGACATCTGCAATAAGCCCTGATAAATTAAAGGACCCTGAAGGGGTTGCATATGAACTTCTTGGGATATTCAAAAAGAATAATCCTGCCGCATTGGAGAAAGAATTTGGGCTTGATGCAAATTTGGACCCGCAGGAATTATTGGCGCAATTTGGAAAGAAGAGGCACATGCGCATGAAAGGAGGCATTGTTGACGAGAGAAGGGCTGCGATACAGCTTCTTACTGACTGGCATTTGGGCAAGATAAGGATTTAATCTTACTGGATCTTTTCTTTCTTTTTCCAAAGGAAATATGATGTGAACATTACAGCAAAAAAAGGAAGAGTTGAAAGCGCCATGAGAATTCCATTTCCAGCAAAATAAAGTGATGCGCTAGCACCCAACAAGTCAAATGTAAACCCTGCGTAGGCCCACTCTTTTACTACCTTGAACTTCCACTGCAGTATTGCAAGAACTCCAAGGACTTTTGCAATTCCCAGTATTATGTTAAGATAAGCCGGATATCCAAGCTGCTTCATAATTTCGATTGCTTGCTCCGTCTGCATCAATTCAGTTACTCCTGAAAAAAGCATCCCAAGGCAGAATAATATTGTAGATATCCAGTAAATTATTTTTATGGTTTTTGGTTTCATTTTGATAATATTGCATACTTAAATTAAAACGCCGGGACTGGGACTTTCAATCTTATGATTCATGCAAACATTGCATGTTGTTAAGTCAGGCAACGAAGCTCGTACCATTAAGATTTTGAACCCAGACATCCTTTCGGAAACAAGCTTTCATATTGCGTTATACAACCACATATTCCAGGCCTACGCTGACTCATTTAACTATGACCTCATTTGCGCAATACCAGATTATGCGATCCCGGCAGAATAGTGTTTTTATTTTTTGTTTATAAATGTTTGTTGTATGCTGATGCCATTTAAAACAAAAACTTTAAATATATTTCAGTTAAGTTGCAATGCGAGGTGGTTTTATGAAAAATTCAAAGGTGCTTGTTTTTTTGGCAATTCTGTCAGTCTTGGTGATTGCCTGCTCTCAATCAAAGCCTACTGCTCCAGCGCAGAGCGTGCCGCAATCTGCAGTAAATGCAGGAAACTCCGGAAAGGCTGTTTCAGTCGCTATTCAAGGCTTCAAGTTCAGCCCTGCGGATTTGACTGTGAAAGTCGGGGACACGGTAGAATGGACGAACCAGGACAGCGCACCGCACACTGTTGAAAGCTCTGACGGCACTTTGAAATCTGACGAGCTTTCAAAAGGAGATGCATACAGTTACACATTCCAAAAGCCAGGAAAGTATGATTACATCTGCGGCATACATCCATCAATGCACGGCTCAGTAACGGTGCAGTAGATGAACCGATTTTTTTCAAATTTGCTTTTTTCTATTACAGTAACTGCGGTGATGAATGCCCTTGACATGGTCTACCATCTTGCAACAGGATGGGCAGTACATCTGAATTATGTTGCGATCAAGCTCACAGTAATATTCCTGACAGTTTGGCTCGTAACGCAGCTTATCGGTGCAGGCAAAGAAGAGGGCATTGTTGCAAGCGTTTTCGGCCCTTTTATTTTTTACATCTATTACGTCTTTGCAGGTGCAACTTTAAACAGGGAAATTTTCAGAATTGATGAGCAATTTTGGTTTTTCTTTCTTCATTTAACCCTGATGTTAATCGCTTATTTTGCTGCATTCAATTTTTTTAAGTCAAAAAACCACTGGATAGGAACATCAAGCTTTGTGATTACCTCAAGCTTTGCCTCCATTGCATTGAGCGGGTTGTATCTTATGATAAAAATGAGGCTTCAAGGCCTGGATGAGGAAACAGCCGCGAAATTAATGACATTCGGCTTGATTAAAATTCCAGTTATCGCTTACATTGTTGGGGTAATCATCGGAGTATTAGCTGATAGCCTATTCAGGAAGAAGCATTTTGACAGCATATCAGCTGCATTGGCAAGCTCTATAATCATTGTCTTGCTGACAAAAGATTTCATGCATGCAATTTTTGCGTTCCTCTTTGTGCTGATTGTTTATTTCATTGTGCATACTTATAGAAAGGGCATGGCAAGTGAAGCTTAATGGAAAAGAAGGGATGGCTTATACTTGGGATTGCAACGGGATTGATTGGCAGCCTTTACGAGTTTGTTCCCAGAAAAACAATCAAGTCAATAGCGGAATTGTTATTGCTTGATATAAATGTGTTGGGGCGTAGGATAAGGCATAATGATTTGATATTGCTAGGAATAATTCTATTGATTGTGAGCTTTGTCAGCTTCTATAAGGTCTATAAGTTGATTAAAAGCGGCAGGAATTTAATGAAGAAAACTCAACCTTAGAACTTCTATTCAATCATTTCGATTTCAATATTAAGTCCCTCAGGCAGCGAAAATTTGCAAATTTTCTGGCCATTCGGGTTTGATGTAATATTCTAGAAAAAACTTACTCTATCATCTCAATCTCAATATTCAAACCCTCAGGAATAGGAACTCTCATCACAAGCCTTAAAGCCCTTTCGTCAAGGCCTAAATCAATCAATCTCTTATGCACCCGCATCTCATAATGCTCCCATGTTGCCGTTCCTTCGCCATCAGGGCTTTTCCTTGTTGTCACCTTAAGCCTTTTTGTTGGCAATGGAATCGGGCCGCGCATATCAACTCCGGTCTTGTCGGATATGTCTTTAATGTAGCTGCATACCTCATTGATTTTGTTTATGTCAATGCTTGCCAATTTTATTCTTGCTTTTTGCATCTTATTTCTCTAGATTGATATATTGCGCAGCTCAGTGCTTCATGATAATTTTCAGTTCACCATGATCCTCAAAAGAGGTTTGGATAAACTTTTTAGTTTTTTTTGAATTATTTTGTGTACTGTATTTTAGATAATTAAAATGACAAAAAATTTATTTCTTCACCAAATCAATGCACATGCCTGCGGCAACCGTGACTCCAGAGTCGCGAACTGCAAATCTTGCCATCTGCGGTATTTCGCTTTGTTTCTCTATGCACAATGGCTGGATAGGCTTGATTTTGACAATTGCAGCATCACCATTCTTTATGAAATCTGGCTTTTCTTCCTTTGTTGCACCTGTTGCAGGATCAAGCTTTTTTGTGATTTCAGTTATTTGGCATGCAACTTGCGCTGTGTGCACATGGAAGACTGGGGTGTAGCCGACTGTGATAACAGTAGGGTGGTTCAGCACAATCATCTGAGCTGTAAACTCTGTAGCGACATTCGGAGGGTTGCTCACATGGCCTAATACATCCCCTCTTGCTATGTCCTTCTTTTCAATCCCTCTGACGTTAAATCCAATGTTGTCGCCAGGCTCTGCATAGTCAAGCTGCTCATGATGCATCTCTATAGTCTTGACTTCACCAGTTACTCCTTTCCCTTCCCTTGCTGGCACAACTATAACCTTGTCATTGATTTTCATGACTCCGGTAACAACTTTGCCCACTGGGACCACTCCAATTCCGGTAATGTTGTAAACATCCTGTATAGGCAATCTTAATGGCAATTGAGTCGGCTTTTGAGGCTCTTTCAGAGTGTCTAAAGTCTCAAGCAATGTGCTTCCTTTATACCAAGCCATAGTGTCTGTTTTTTTGGCAACATTGTCGCCTGGGAATGAAGCGCCTGCTACAAATGGCACATCGTCAATTTTGTAACCAACAAGCTTGAGCTGCTTTGAAACCTCTTCTTTCACTTCGTTAAATCTTTTCTCGTCGTATTTAGCCATGTCCATTTTGTTGATAAAGATGATCAGCTGGTTAACGCCAAGAGTTCTCGCCAAGAAAATATGCTCTTTTGTCTGGGCCTGAACACCGTCTCCTGGATTTGCAGAAACAACTAAAATGCCGGCATCAGCCTGCGCAGCCCCTGTAATCATGTTCTTGATGAAATCCTTGTGCCCGGGGGCGTCAATTATCGTAAAGTAATATTTTTGAGTCTCAAACTTCTTGTGGCTCAAGTCGATTGTGACGCCGCGCTCCCTCTCCTCCTTCAAATTGTCCATTACAAATGCAAACTCAAAACCGACCTTTCCAAGCTCCTTAGCGGTGTCTTTTAATTTTCTCATGGTCTGCTCGTCAACATTGCCTGTGTCGTATAGCAGCCTTCCTACTGTAGTTGATTTTCCGTGGTCTACGTGACCTATAAACACAATGTTCATGTGTGGTTTTCCTTTAGCCATTTTCTGAATAAACCTCCGTGCAATAATTACAAATTTTAGCTCTATTGGGAATTCTGCTATATTTATAAAGGTTGCGGAAATCTGGCGATTTCTGAAACCTCCGAAAATTACCGAATAATTTTCAATGGTTTTGGAATTTGCTCTATAAATTCAAAAGCCCGGAAAATGCCCAACATTTTCGCTGGTTGCGGAAAAATACACATATAAATTAAATTCATCTTCATCACAACAAAGCTTATATAATATGAAATCTAAACTAATGCTATGGGGTATTTTTCTTTCTTAAAGGCAACTTTTGTTTTATTCTTTCTAATGATGATAATATTCTCAAATTCAAACTATGCTCTTGCATATGACCTAAGCGAATACACCTCTCCTTTCATCAAGAATGAAGAATTTAACGGCGTTCTTGTTGTGGGAGACAAAGCCCCAGCTGAAGACGTATTGGCATTGTCGGATTTAATTGTTTCGCTTCAGTATCCAATCCTGGGCTCTGATCCGGAATCCGTCATGGGCATGGATACGATGCTTGCCAATCAAACAAAGACTTATGGTTTTGGAGCATTAGAATACGAAATAACTCTAAACTATGCCGACTTGAATTCAGCCCAATTCATTGTGAACGGTGAAACTACAAATATACTGCAAATCGGCAATTCAGATATGGTGGCGGATGGGCTGAACATTGCCTTGGCTGACATATTTTTTGAGGATGGTCAATACAGCACCACTTTTTTCATGGGAAGGGAAAAAATAACAGTCAGGAAAACCAAGGCAGGAGAAGGAAGCGCAAAATTAGCCAGCGAAGTTGAAGATTTGACCTCAATAGATTCCATACTGATAGGCCACGCCTGCGATAATCCATTGGTGGCAGAGGTGAAGGGAATTAAGAATAATTGCCGGTCCGGCTATGAAATCGGTGCAGGCTTCATAGAGGCTTACGAATTTCCAAACGGAAAAGTTTCTTTGGTAATAACTGGCAACACTGTCAAGGACACGCGAAATGCCGCAAAGGCGTTGTCATTTTACGGCTATTATAGGGATGATTTGAGGGGAAATAAAGTAAAGGTTGTTGAAGAAGGAAACAGGTTTAAGATAACACCTTTGGGAACGGCAAGAAACGGTGAAAAATCCAATAGTGTCGATCTTAGTGAGGTATATTTTAAAGCGGGATTATTATTTTTCTTATTGTTGATAACGGCATTAATGTTCCTGTTTTTCAGGAAGAAGCCAAAAACAAAGTAAAGGCTGCATAAAGCTTAAATACTCAATTAAAGAAGCTATGATTTTTGATAATCATTATGAAGAAGAAAATGGCTGAAAAAGATTCGCTCAATTTGGGAAAAAAGGAAAAAGAAGTAAAATTTCCATTCAAGTGGGTAAGAAGGATAATCATAGGAATAATTGCGCTAATCCTGCTTTTCGGCTCATTCTTTGTTGTTCCAGCAGGATATAAAGGAGTTGTATTCAACACTTTCACAGGAGTGAAAGACAAGACTTACGATGAAGGATTGCACTTTAAGCTGCCTATCTTTGAGAAGCCATACAAGTTTGAAGTCAGGACAACAGTTTTCAATGACGATGCTGCAGCTGCCTCGAAAGACTTGCAGATTGTTTCTACAAGAGTAGCCTTAAATTACCATATTGACAAGGACAAGGTCAACACTTTGTTCAAGAATATCGGGCCTGATTATGAATTCAGGATCATTGACCCTTCCATACAGGAAGTTGTCAAGGCCACGACAGCGAAGCATATTGCAGAGGAGTTAATCACCAAGAGGGAAATCGTAAAGGATGAAATAAAATTGGCATTGAAGGAGAGGCTTGCAAAAAGCTACATCATCCTTGATGACCTTTCCATAACTAACTTTGACTTCAGCCCTGAATTCAACCATGCAATAGAGC
>CAZMBY010000037.1:0-11372 GCA_964564925.1 uncultured Methanosarcinales archaeon | reverse complement strand
ATAAGTCAATCAGCCTTGCCAAATTGCTCGGGTGCCCTATATTCATTGAATTTGAATTGCATTTTCTTGAAGGCTCGACAGGCTTGTACACTCCAGATTCTAAGAATTTTGGAAATTCATCATTTTCGTTTACGGCAACAATGAATCTCTCAACAGGAAGGCCCATCTCCCTTGCAATCACGCCTCCCATCAAGTTCCCGAAATTTCCTGATGGCACTGAAAATATAATTTTTCCTTTTCCAAATTTTGAATACGCGTAGAAATAATAAAAGACTTGGGGAAGCAGCCTTCCGAAGTTGATTGAGTTTGCAGACGTCAAATTCAATTCTTCAAGATCCTTGTCGTTAAAGGCCTGCTTTACCAAAGCCTGGCATTCATCAAAGTCACCTTTGACAGCTATAGCCTTCACATCCTTTCCCACAGTTGTCATCTGCTTCCTTTGAAGCATTGAAACTCCCTTTTCAGGGAACAATATGACAACATTTGCATCCAGTCCATGGAAAGCGTCTGCAACAGCTCCTCCTGTATCGCCAGAAGTTGAAACCAGGACGGTAAGCTTCCTTTTTTCCTTTCTTGAAAAATAATGCATCAGCCTTGCCATCAATCTCGCGGCAAAATCCTTGAAAGAGGCGGTTGGACCCTTGTCAAGCCTCATTATATACAGATTTCCTTGAATCTTTTCAAGCGGAATCTCAAAATTATAAGCTTCTTTAATTAAACGCCTTAAATCTCTGTCACTAATCTCATGTTCAAGAAATTTTTTTGCAACCTGGAAGGCAATTTCATCGTATTCTTTCCCCCTGAAGGACATAATCTCTTTTTCTGTCAGCTTTGGAATGGCTGTCGGCATGTAAAGCCCGTAATCCGGAGCTTGCCCTTTTAGCAAAGCTTCTTTAAAGCCAGCCAAACCAGAACTCCTATTTGTGCTTCTGTATAATATTTTGCTCATTGGGATTTGAGGACACAGGCAATATTTTAAACTTATTGTTTGTGCAAGTATTTTCCACAATCTTTAAATAATGTCTGCAATTTTTCTATCCTATGGAAAACAAGAATGCCAATACAAATCCTGACGAGCTTTTCTGGGCAGACCAGACTGCAAAGCAGATAATCTCAAGGGAGAAATTCCATTATATTGACAGGAAAATTATGAATTTTGATGAATTTACTGTCAAAACTTCCGCTTCCTTATCCGGAGTACTTCATATTGGAAGGCTTAGCGACACGATAAGGGGGGAATCGGCAGTCATTGCGCTGAAAGATGCAGGAGTAAAGACAAGATTCATCTGGGTTGCGGAAAACATGGACCCCTTGAGGAAAATCCCAAAAGGAATTCCAAAGGACTTTGAGAAATATATCGGAGTTTCCGTTACTGACATACCCGATCCTGAGGGATGCCATGGCTCTTATGCCGATCATCACATGGAGGAATATTTCCAAGTGATTGACAAATTTGTATTGACAAAAATGGAGAAATACTCCATGAAAGAGGAATACAAAAAAGGCAATTTCAACCCATACATAAAAAAAATGCTTGAAAGCGTTGACGAAATAAAGGAGATACAAAACAGGTACAGGACAAATCCACTGAAGAAGGGATGGTCGCCGTGGACGCCTATCTGCGAAAATTGCGGGAAGATTGTAACCCCTCACGTCACGGATTTTAAGGATGGAATTGTATCTTATGTTTGCAAAGATTATGAGTTTGAAACTACAACAGCAAAAGGCTGCGGCCACAAGGGAGAAAACAACCCATTAAAGGGAAATGGAAAGCTTGTCTGGAAATCGGAATGGGCAGCGCAATGGGCAAGATGGAATATTGTAAGCGAAGGAGCTGGAAAAGAATACCAAGTGCCGAACAGTGCATGGTGGATAAACGGAGAGATTGTTGAAAAAATCCTTGATTTCCCGATGCCAGTGCCTATATTTTACGAGCACATCATGATAGACAACCAGAAAATGTCAGCCTCGCTTGGAAATGTGATATATCCAAAAGACTGGCTGGAGGTTGCGAGGCCTGAGTTGCTGAGGCTGTTCTACAATAAAAGGCTCATGATGACAAGAAGCTTTTCGTGGAAAGACCTTCCAATCCTGTATGATGAATATGATAGCGTTTCAAAAATACATTTTGGGGATCTAAAACTAGAAAATAAGAAAGAGGAAGCACATTACAAAAGATTGTTTGAAGTGAGCCATGGAAAGGCTGCTGAAAAGCCGATAGAGCTTAGCTTTTCTCATGCGGCAGTTGTTACACAGGCATTCCCTGATGAAGAGGACGCAATAAAAAGCCTGGAAAAGACAGGCCACTATAATAAGGGCCAGCATGAAGTGATTTTCGACAGGCTGCACAAGGCAAAAATATGGCTGAAGAAATATGCTCCTGACGATTTGAAGTTCGAAGTCCAAAAACAAATTCCCAAGAATATTGAGTTAAGCGATAAGGAGAAAAAAGCTTTGCATTCAATTGCTGAATTACTGGAGAAAAAAGATTTTGGCGAGAAGGAACTGCATCAGGAGTTTTATGAAATCACAAAAAAGCTTGACTTGAAACCGGCAGAATTCTTCAAGGCAGCTTACAGAGTCTTGCTCAACAAAGAGAGGGGACCAAAGCTTGCAGCCTTCATAATTGCGCTTGGGAAAGAGAAAGTGGTTAAGCTGTTTGAAGGGGTTTAAAATCTTTAATCCCACAGCCTGACATTGGTCACGTTTGTCAGGTCTAAGTAAGGATCAATTTCAGTGCTTTCCCACCCATAAGGATCCACAGGCACACATGCCTTGTCTGGGATATAAACGCATTTGAGGTAATCCCTTGTTATTTCTTTTACTTCCATCAAAGGCACAAGTTTTTGGACTTCAAAATGAAGATGAGGCTGATTTGGAGAGCCAGCATCCCCTGCCAGCGCTATCAAGCATCCTTTGCTGACATGGGTGCCATTTGGCAATGGAAGAGTTACTTCAGAAGGGCAGCCTGGATTTGCAACATTTTTCGTAACACTCACTTTTGCAGCAGGGTGTGTATAAAGATGAAGGTAATAAATCCTGTAATCCGGAAAATCATCAGGAATCAACTCAAGGACGTGAAAATTCTTGTAGGCTACTTTGAGCGGGTCCCTAAGGCCCACCATATTCTTAGGGTAATTTATTGTACCACTTACTGAAGCGTAAACTTCCGTTAAATTTGCAGCCCTAAAATCAATTCCAGGATGGCCATCATAGCAAAGGAATTTTTTTGGAAACCTAGCTGCTGTGTAATGACCGTTAATAAAGAACTTTTTCTTCTTGTCTGATGGATTCTTATAGCATCCTACGCTTAGGTATTCATATGTTTCGTCTATCCTAATCCCTGTTTCATTAGTGTAGGCAGTTACTATCTTGTCAGTTTTTAAAGAGGTGCCGTAGAGCATGTACTTGCCTTTCTTATTCTTCATCGAATGGTCAAAGACTGAGTTTATAGACGCATTTCCCGGAGACAAACCTTTTAGGGGAAAACCAAGAGAAAAACTAGGAGATACTTCAGTTGATGCTCTACGAAATAAAATGTCATAATGGCCACTTTCCCTGTCTAGCCAAAAAAAATAGAAATTTGGGCCATCAGTGAAAACCTGGGGCGCTACCCTGTTTTGTTGAGGTTTTGTAGAAACATATTCAGCTGGACTACCTAAAGGCGGGTTCCATATTTTTCCACCATCGTTTGAATATCGAAATTGAACGTCAGATTGTAGAGCAGAACCGCCAGTTACGGTATTCCAGGCAACCGCTACAACTTGATTATGCGCTGCAATACTCGGGACTGTACCAAGCATGTCTTCCTTTGTCAGATTTATCGAAGATTCAAAGCTATTACCTTCATCTACTGACCTTCTAAACTTCATTCCATTAATGTCAGGCCAAACTACATAAGTCATTCCATCCTCTGCGACCAGTCTTGGAAACCCTGTTTGACTTGTATAAGATAAATTCTTTAATGGACTAAAATTTACTCCACCATCTATAGAGTTTCTATGATATACATTACCTTTAAATTTCCATGTGACTTGGACATTCTTATCATCAATAGAAACTTGTGGAGCTTCACCGTTTGGAAGCGATTCTGAAAGATGTAATAATGGTCTAAAAGAACTGCCAGAATCATTAGAGCCTTTAAACACTATAGGGCTAGGGTTGCTTCCATTTATCCAAACTACTCCGACATATTGGCCTGATGCCGATATCTGGGCTTGCTCATTCGAATAAGGATAAGGGTGTCCTTCGGACAAAGAAATGGGCACTTCAAAATTCAAACCTTGATCCACGGAGCGTGTGTAAAAAACATTAGTGGGGAATGGCCAGTAAGTTTCGCGTTCCAACCACATAATATGGAGAATAGAATCGCTAATGACCACTTGGGGGTTTGAAACCGGACCACTCCTTAATTCTTGTACTGGCTCAAAAGTATTCCCACCATCAAAAGAACGACGCAAAAACAAATCTCCGTTAAACGCATTTTCACCATTGGTTCTATTATAAGAAATCCAAACAACAGCCACTAAATTGCCACTTACTGCAACTTTCGGGCTAAATGAGTTTGCTATTGTTTCAGAAAGGTTTAATGGTGGTTTATCCACTGACGGTTCCCAATTAATACCCCCATCAATTGACCTGCGATATAATATATGGCAGTTAGTGCACGGAGAGAAAAAATCTCCAGATTGCCAAGCTAAATAAAGATTTTTTCCATCTGCTGCAACAGACGGAGTTGAAGAATCAATTGGATCCGATGATAAATTTTTAATGGTATCTAATTTAAGAGAAAAAGCGGAAACAGGACACACAAATACTACAACCAAAGATAAGAAAGTTACAATTGATGATATCAAAATTCCAATACTTTTGATAGAGATATTTTTTGCCATATTTAGACAGGTTTTGAATCAAATAATAATATTGCCCACAAACGTTATTCATTTAAGAAATCAAAATTTGTTTATAAATCTTTTTGCCTTACCATGGCCCAAATCAATTCCTATGTAATACCAGACACACTTCCCCATAAACCTTCTTCAGCGGAACCTTATTTTTTTTTGCAATTTTCGCACAATCCTCATATTCAGGCATTATATTCTTTACCTCCCCATTTAATCTTGAAATCTTGACTCTTATATTGCCGTATTTGGTTTTTACAATTTTAATCTCCCTATTCAATTTTTTTCTGGCAGCTGTTAATACCCTTATCCCCAGTGTTGTGGTTTCGTCAAAAATTATTTTAGTTAATTTTTCTGTGTCTTTCATATCACACAAGACCGTCAATTTAATTGCAGGCCTGCCTTTCTTCATTATTATATTCGTTAAGTAGGCGTCCAAAGCTCCAGATTCCATTAACTTATCAATAACATAAGGATAGATTTCGGGGTTCATGTTGTCGATATTTGTCTCAATTACATTGATTGTTTCACTTTTATTTTCATCCAATTGCCCTATAAAAACCCTTAAAACATTTGGCTGCTCCAAATCCTTGGTTCCTGCACCATATCCTATTTTTTCCGCTTTCATTGAAGGCATGTCTCCGAATTTTTCAGAAAAATGTGTGATTATTGCAGCTCCTGTTGGTGTTACCAACTCTGCTTTGGTGCCATTGTGGTAAACCGGAACTCCTCTCAGAATCTCTGCTGTTGCAGGGGCTGGGACTGGAAACTTTCCGTGTGAAAATTCAACAAATCCAGTCCCAACATTAAGCTTCGAGCAAAATATTTTCTCAATGCCGAGCTTTTTCAATACTATGGCTGCACTGGCAACATCAATTATTGTGTCGATGGCGCCAATTTCGTGAAAATGGATTTTATCAATAGGCTTCTTGTGAATCTTTGCTTCTGCTGAAGCAATTTTTTGGAAAATGTCTTTAATCTGTTTTTTTATATTGTCTTCCAATGATGATTTGTCAATTATTCTGTTGATTTCACTGATGTTCCTTTCCTCATGATGATTATGGTGGCCTTGTTCCGTAACATCAAATTTAGTTGCAGCAATCCCATTCTTGACAATTTTTCTTGCTGCGATTTCATAGCCTTTTAAGTTAAGCTTTTTCAACTCTTTCTTCAGATAACCAAAATCCAATCCTGAATCCAGCAGCGCGCCTATTATCATGTCCCCGCTTATGCCTGAAAAGCAGTCAAAATATGCAATTTTCATCGTGAGTCCGTTGGGCTTTATGCCCAACTTGAATAAAGTGTCAACGGATTTTGCCGTTGCTGTTTATCATGCTCGCAAAGTACCCTGCGCCAAATCCATTGTCTATGTTCACAACAACAACACCTGGTGAGCAGGAATTGAGCATTGTCAATAATGGAGCTATGCCTTCGAATGAAGCCCCGTATCCCACTGATGTTGGGACTGCAATTATCGGCTTTCCGATCAAGCCGGATACGACACTTGGAAGCACACCATCCATCCCGGCAACTACAATTATCACGCTTGCTTCTTCCAGTTTTTTCCTGTTTTCCAGCAGCCTGTGCAAGCCGGCAACCCCCACATCATAAATTTTCTCGACTTTGTTTCCCATTGCTTCAGCAACAACTACAGCTTCTTCAGCAACGCTGATGTCTGACGTGCCTGCACTCAAAACAAGGATTTTACCTTTGGTTTTTTTGTTTTTGGAATTTTTAATGATAATTGTCTTTGAAATACTGTTGTATTGTGAATTCTTAATGTGTTTTTTCACTTCCTCAAACATCTCTTTGCTTGCCCTTGTAGCGATGACATCCAAATTTTTTGAAGACAGCTTCTTAAGTATGGCGACAGCCTGCTCTTTTGTCTTGTTGCTGCAGAAGACAACTTCCGGAAACCCTTTCCTCAATGAGCGATGGTGGTCTATCTTTGCAAAACCTATGTCCTCAAAAGGCATGAATTTCAGCTCGCTTATTGCTTTGCCTACAGTCATGCGCTTATCCTTTATATCATTCAATAGCTTCCTGACTTTTCTCTCATGCATTTATCATCACATTAAGCGAGCCGCTCCTGAAATTAGACAGCTCAACTTTTTGAAATCCAATTTCACTGAACCTTTTATTAATGTCATTGAGTTTTTTTTTCACAATTTGCTTATCCGATTCATTTACTTCAATCCTGGCTAAATCTCCAAAATGCCTTACCCTCAGCTCTTTAATTCCAAAATCTTTAAGGAAATTTTCAGCTTCCTCAATCATTGCAAGCTTTTTCAGAGTTATCTGCTGCAAATAAGGTATTCTTGAGGAAAGGCACGGGCTGCTCGGCTTTTCCCAAACTTCCAATCCAAGATGCTTTGCAAGCTTTCTTACTTCTTGTTTTGTGAATTTGGCATCTCTTAGGGGGCTTACAACATTATTTTCGTCAGCAGCCTTAAGCCCGGGCCTGTAATCTCCCATATCGTCATGGTTCGTGCCGTTAACAATATTTTTTATTCCAAGCTTATCAGCAACAATCCTTAATTTAGAGTATAATTCAGTCTTGCAGTGATAGCACCTATTGGACGGGTTTTTTAGATAGTCTTCGTTATTTGTTTCTTCTGTGCTGATAATGATGTGCTTAGCCCCAATATTCTTGGCAATTTTTTTTGTTTCCTCAAGATCCCTTCTGGGCAATGAAGGGCTGTCTGCTGTTACCGCAATTACATCATCTCCCAAAATATCGTAAGCAACTTTTAATACAAGAGCGCTGTCAACTCCTCCTGAGAAAGCCACTATCACTCTGCCAAGCCCTTTCATTATTGCATTCATGCCTTCATATTTTTGCATTAAATATTTTTCCATGTTAAACAAAAGCAAGCAGCATCAATGAGCCGTAGATTATTCCGATAGATCCAGTGCCAAATGACAAAAATTTGTATATCCTTTCGCTATGCATCTTTATCAATGAATATGTAAATATGAATGAGAACAACACCATCCCGATAACAACTCCCAGGCTGAAGAATCCGAGAGCCGCTATCAATCCTCCAAGAGAAGTGACCGCAAGCGAAGCAGCGAAAAGAATCAATAGCTCGTCGTTGCTTGCAAGCCCATGAATGATTCCAATCCCGAACATATGCCTATGGTGATGTTTTTTCCCCTGGTCTTTGATGTGAATGTGCGGATGCGAGTGCATTATACCGCCATGCGAGTGCCTGTGCGAATGAAGGCTGAAATATTCCCTTAGGCTTAAAACTCCGAGCACTATAAGCATTACACCTGCAATTTTTTCAAAATGCGGAAGCATATCATTGAAATAAGTTTGCTTGAAGGTGAAAAGAATTATCGTTATTATTGTTGCTGCCAGCATATGGCCTGCTGCCCAGCTGAACCCAGCTCTCACAGATGATTTTACTGAATCTGCCTTTCTCAATATGTTTGAAACTGCAATCAAATGATCGGAGTCATAGCTATGCTTGAAGCCCAGCACAAGAGCAAGTATCATAAACGAAATTCCAATCATTAGGCTGTGCTATCGCTTATTTTATATAAATATTACGTTTTTTATAAACGTGTTACGAAAGATATTTAAATGATGCTTCTTGGATTGCTTTTATGGATAAAGTCACAAGGACAGGAATCTCGTTCGAGCCGAAGCTGCTGGAGCTGTTTGACAGGTTCATCAAGGAGCATGGCTACACAAACAGGTCAGAGGCTGTCAATGACATAATAAGGGACAAGCTCACGCATAGGCACGAGAACCAGATAATAGGAACAATAAAAGTCACATACGACCAAAGAGTGGGGCATTACAGCAAGAATGTCTCAAATCTTCAGCATGACTACCATTGCCAGATTGTCTCGTCAATGCACACTTACCTCGACCATCACACTTGCTTGGAGCTGATTGTTGTCAAGGGCAAAATTGAGAGAATTAAGAAATTATTGGAAAAGATTAAAAGCACGAAAGGGGTCAGGAAAGCAGAGCTGATTCTGGAGAAATAAACTTAAAAAGTGTAATCACATACTCTCTGTAATGTTGGAAGATATTGTTGAATTTGTAGTCAAGCCGGCTGGGATTTACGTTGCAGTAAATAGTACATTATATCTGTTATGTTTGAGAAATTCTTTAAAGCAAAATACTTTTGTAACAGACTGGAAAGATCATATGTTATTTGGGGCAGACCGATTTAAGTCAATATACGGAAGCAGAAAATATGCTATCTTTACTTTTAGTTATCTCTCATGGTATTATCATGATAGGCTAGATGAAAGACTAACTGAAAAACTAACTGAAATACTAACTCCATTGTGGAATGGAATTTTTAACCAATAAATTAATAAACAATTTTCATTTCTATTCCGTTATGGCTACAAACCAGCTGCTTGGAGGCAAAATAGTCATAGGGTTGGCCGAGAAAGTTAGAGTATTCTTCGACAGCGGCCAGAAAATCGTGATTGCAAAGATTGACACAGGCGCGACAAAAAGCTCCATTGATACAAGCCTTGCCGAAGAGCTTAGGCTTGGTCCTGTGATAAAATCAAAGCTTGTCAAATCCGCGCATGGGTCAAAACTAAGGCCGATCATCGAAGCGAAAATTGAGCTTTCCGGCAAGAAAATGAAATCAGAATTTACATTGGCTGACAGGGCTCACATGAAATACAGGATACTGATAGGGCAGAACATCCTGAAGGACGGGTTTTTGATAGACCCGACAAAATAAAAAATTGAATGAATAGTCCACTAAACTTAGAATTTCAATATGTCGCTTCGCGACAAAGTTTAGACTCGGCGAAAAATGTTTTGCCACTATTTTTCACCTCGAAATATATCACTATAATGAATAAATAAGCGAGGCTTTGTTTAATGGCAGAACAACAAAGCTGAGCACAAATTAATGTGAGCGAAGCGAACGGATTTAGGATTTAAAATATCAAAAGTCAAATCAAAAAATGAAAGCGGCTGTTATGTCTTTGGGAAGCAAAAGCTCGATTATGGTAATTAAAGCGATGGAGAATTATTTTGATGCAGTTGACAGCATTGACTTGAGGGATGTCGAGGTGAACCTGAAGGCTGGAAGGTCCGATGTCCTTTATGACGGCAAGTCTCTGCCGGAGTACAGCTGCATATATTCAAGGGGCTCGTTTAGGTATTCGCCCTTGCTGAGAGCAATCACCAAGAACCTGTATAGGTCTTCCTACATGCCTATAAAGCCCGAAACATATACAATCGGGCATGACAAATTCCTGACTCATTTGGCACTGCAGCATTTCAGCATCCCTATGCCGGCAACCTACCTTGCATCTTCAACCAGGGCTGCAAAGAAGATTTTGAATGGATTGGCTTATCCCATAGTTTTGAAGTTTCCGCATGGAACTCAAGGAAAAGGGGTGATGTTTGCGGAGAGCTATGCGGCTGCGTCCTCAATGCTCGACGCTTTGTTTGCGCTGAAGCAGCCCTTCATCATACAGGAATACATAGAAACAGGGGGAGTCGATGTGCGGGCCTTTGTTGTTGGAGACAGGGTTGTCGCGTCAATGAAAAGGAAAGCGGTGAGGGGAGAATTAAGGGCAAACATTCACGCAGGAGGCACAGGGGAATCCTGCATCCTTGACGAGAAGACGAAGAACATCGCAATAGGCACAGCCAATTCAATTGGAGCAGAAATATGCGCTGTTGACATGCTTGAAAGCGCAAAAGGGCCGCTGGTGATAGAGGCAAATTTGTCGCCTGGATTGCAGGGAATAACTAAAGCCACAGGCATAAATGTTGCGGACAAAATCGCAAAATACCTTTTTGAAAAATCTGAAATTTTTTCAGCAAGGGACAGGGATGAAGCGACATTGAAAATCTTTGAAGACCTCGGATTGAGCGGTGAGATAGCGCAGCAGATAATCACGAACCTTGACTTCAGGGCCTCCAGGATTTTATTGCCGAAAATTGTCACAGACATCTCAAAGTTCGGAGAGAAGGATGAAGTCGTGCTGAAAGTGGAGAAGGGAAAGCTGATTGTGGAGAAGATTTGAGAGTGAATTCTATTGGGAGATTTTGAGCTAACAATGCGGTAAATGGATGTTTTCCAAGATTTTTCGTCTCCACTTTAGTGCTTCGCAAAAATTATTTATTCTGCCGCCTTCGTTAGACAAATATTTATAAAGACCACTAATTAAGATTAAACCATGGAAGTTAGGGGAAATTTTGTTAAAGATAATGAAAGGTTTAATTGGAGTAATTTTTGGTTTTACTTCAAATTCTTCATTTTTTACTTGATTGCAGGATTCATTTTTGCCTTTATGCCTGGAGCAACATTAGTTATAGGCCCAATAATAGACTTCTTTGTTGCAAGAAAAATAATTCATTATGCCAGCAATAAAAAAAATTGGGCATTAATATTTTTAGCTATAGCCTTGCTATATCATTTCATTGTTCTAGGCAAGGATACTCCCACAGGCTTTAGCCTGTAGAGGAATTGC
>CAZMBY010000036.1:1788-11929 GCA_964564925.1 uncultured Methanosarcinales archaeon | reverse complement strand
CAAGAAAGCAATTGTGCTCGCGTTTTATTTTAGTGACTTTAGTTTCCGATTTTTCTATATTGTAGGATTCGGCATGTTTTCTGAGATTGTCAGCAAGCTCCTGCCCAGTCAACTTGACGAAACCGGGATAGTTCTCAACTACATCTGTAAGGGTTATTGTTCCACCGATGTTGTCCCCTATAACCAAGGTTTTGAGGTTTAGTCTTCCTGCATACATTGCTGCCGCTAGGCCCGCACACCCTGCTCCTATGATTACTGTATCGTACATTCTCAGATTCCAAGTGCCTTTTTCAGCGCATTCTTATCAAATCCAATAATTATTGAACCGTTAACATCAACAACTGGAACCCCAAACTGGCCGGATTTCTCAAACATATCGTTTCTGGCCTGCTCGTTCTCGCCTACATTGATTTCTTCGTACTTTACATTGTTCACCTTTAAAAATTCTTTGGTCTTCAGGCACCAAGGGCATGTTGTTGTAGTGTAAACCTTCACATTAGATTTATCACCTCTTGTTTGTTTGACTTTTTCCATTTTTAACCTCCAATTATCTTAACAATAATGCCACTACAAGTATTGCCAATATAATCATACCTGCCAGCATCATTTTTTTGTGCTTGCACATTCCTGTGCTGTTGCATCCGCCTATTGGACATGTCATTCCCATTTTAATTCCTCCTTGCATTTTTTATATACCCTTGAAATAAAATGGCTGCCATTAGCAGCCACATCCCTTGCCTTTTCCTTTTGCCATGATTTCACCTCCTGTTTAAGACGGAAAGAGGGGGAAAACTTTCCATTCTTAATTATGGAATGATGAGTGTTCAGATATAACAAACTATCATTTAATGGTTAAACATCTGTTTTAAGCTATATTTTATGCTTTGCAAGTCAATCATTTTTGAAATGTCTACGCACATTACACCAACATTCCCTTTTATGCAGATAATCTCTTTTTCCATACAAGAATCAGGCACAATGTACACTAAAAGCTTATGCTTTAATAATTAAAAATAAGCTTAATAGAAATCTTGCCACTTAGCCTATTTTTGGGTGCAAAAGTATAAATAGCCCCGGGCAGATTTTCGACCGTTAATTTTTCTTGAATTCGAACTGCCGTCTCAGCCTCCAGAGGGCCGAATCCTTTTACGGCTTAATTAAGAGACCGCTAGACTACGGGGCTGTGAAACATAAGAATTAGTGTCTGTTTTTATAGCTTTTTACTTCTGTTCTACTACCACTTCAGCCTGAGCTTCCTGAGGCTTCTCCCTATCCTCAATCCCGATATACCTTATCTCGCAAACTTTGAGAGGGTATATCTTGCTCAATGCCTCGCGCATGGAAGACTGCAGCTTGTGGGATATCATGTCATTAATAACTTCCTCGTATGACATCTTTCTGATTGCCTTTGTCAGCAAGCTGATAACATTGTGCCTTAGCTTTGCAGCGACTGAGCCTTTGACATCATTTTTTGTCACGATCAAAGGCTTTACTCTCATGTACACATTATCCACAGTATCACAAGCGAATGAAACGTCAATTTTTTCGCTGTTTCTCCTTACAAACCTTTTGACAGAAGAAGGGACCACTTCATAGCCTGTGATGCTTGTTTTTGCCTTATCGCCATCTATCTCAACAACCTTAAAGTGGATATTGACGTTCTGTCTTTTTGTGTCATTTGTCAAGTTCATCAGGCTGTGGGTTAATGTTTTTCCAAGCATATCTTTAGGCTCAAACACCAAAGTTTCACCTATAACAGCATTTTCAAACTGCTTCGGTGCAAAGATGTTATACCATTGCTTTTTCTTTAGCTTAACAACCTGTTCTTGTGCCATTTTGATTTAGGTTTTGGAATTTATATTGGTTTATAAAGGTTTATATTTCAACGGCTTCGTCCGTTGACACCGAGGAACTTTTTTCAGAAAAAGTTCCATCAAAATGTCGAAAATCAAAGATTTTCGAGCACGACCGAAAACGCAAAGTATTTATCGGCGAATGTGGGCTTCGCCGCTCAGCCCAATCAAATAAATTGGCGAGGCAAAAGCTAATGGCAGGCAGATTTTGACGAGCGGTAAATATTGAAAAGAGAGCATATTCAAATCGAATTCTCAAACATCCAGATTGACAACCTCCTTTGCATGCATCTCGATGAACTTCCTTCTTGGCTCCACTTGGTCCCCCATAAGCAATGTGAACATCTTGTCAGCCTCGACTGCGTCCTGCAATGTGACCTGGAGTATTGTCCTGTTTGAAGGGTCCATTGTAGTTTCCCACAGCTGGTGCGGATTCATTTCGCCCAATCCTTTGTACCTTTGAAGATTAACCTCGTCCCTGCCGATTTCTTTGAGCAGCTTTTCCAGGTCTTCATCGTTATACACATATTTTAACATTTTGCCTTTTGCAACCTTGTACAATGGAGGCTGAGCAATATAAATATAGCCTGCCTCAAGAAGGGGGTGCATGTACCTGTAGAGGAATGTCAACAGCAATGTCCTTATATGGCTCCCATCGACATCAGCATCAGTCATGATGATTATCTTGTGGTAACGGACTTTTGTAATGTTGAATTCCTCGCCAAGCCCTGTGCCGGTTGCAGTCACTAATGTTGCTATTTCATCATTCTCAAAAATCTTGTTGAGCCTTGCTTTTTCCACATTCAAAATTTTTCCTTTCAACGGAAGAACTGCCTGGAATTCCCTGTTCCTTCCCTGTTTTGCGCTATTATGGACAAATACGCCTGAAGCAAGGGCAAAATTATGGGTTCCTGGAACTTCAATATCATACACATCTACTTTTTCAGATATAGGAATAACTGCCGTTACCTTGTGATTATAATTTTCAACTGCTTCAATGAGTCCTCTTTCATCATTCTGAAAAAAACGCTCAAAGAAGGTCTTGTATGATATAACATTCTTATTGTTTAATTCTTTCCTCAATCTTTCAAATTCTTGGACATTTATACCTTTGTTCTTATCATACACTTGCCTTAAAATTTTCACAGTATTTTCATAATAAGTCTTATTATAGGCTACTTTTCGTTTAGCTCTAAATTCTGGTGTCCATTGCTCTTTTGTCTTTGCAGCTCTCCATTTTCTTAAATCCTCTTCCAGCCATTGCCTTTTCGCTGATTCAGAAAAAAGTCCCCTCACTTCAGGGTGTTCTTCGAAGAACTTCTTGACTTTTTCAGCTTGTTTTTTCTTATTTCCATCAGAAGACCAGTACTTCTGCTGTGCTGTGTTTAAGACATTTTTAGATTCTCGTCTATAATCTGCATTTGAATTATAAAATTCTAGAAACTTTCCAACCATGTATCTTTTGTACTCTTCATTCTCCCATTGAACTTTAGCCCTTTTACTTAAGTCATCTCGCATTAAGAGCATTTTTTGCCTGATTCTTTCTCTAAATTCCGGAGTTTGTCTTATTTCCCTAAGCTTTTCTTGGACTTCCTCTCTATTAAAATTTTCTTGTGCAAGCATGGAATGCAGCGCCAAATGCTCTTCTTTAGTAAGCCTGCATATGTTAGTAGGATTGTTGTTTAATTTGTTAAAATTTTTGTGATGCCTATGTGCTCCATCAAGCTCTGTATACACCCCTTTTCTTAGGTTGTAATCATCTGCTAAAACATGCGTGAAGAGCCATCTATTTTCATGATTGTCATACACAAGTTCGTATCCTTCAATTGTAATGCGTTTTCCTTTACGTGAAAGCTGGCGTTTGAATGGCATCAAAGAGTCAGTTGGCTTAAGTTCATGCGCTTGTTTGTATTGGCCATCCCTTAACATAAATAAATGGTCAGGGGTGCACATAATTTCTTCGTCATTATCAAGAACAACCTTGATAATATCTGCATTTATTTTTGTTTTTCTTGGATTTTCTATTTTTTGTATTCCAATTTTTCCATTATCCAGTATCGTATAACAAAAATGTTCCTTTCTGAGGCTATGCTCTTCAATCAATTCCATAAAAGAGACATTTCTTCCGTCAGCTAACGCAATTTTTGTATTCCCAGAAAAACACCCTCCCGCAGAATCACCCTCGACGATGAAAAGCTCGCATTTTTCAGGGTCTCTCTCGCTGCAATCAGCCAGCTTTCCGGGCAGGGAGCCATGGTTTAAGGCGCCTTTCCTTCTGGTCAATTCCCTTGCCTTCTGGGCAGCTTCCCTTGCGCTTGCCGCATTTATGCCTTTGTAAACTATAGTTTTTGCAATCTGCGGGTTTTCCTCAAGATATGAGCTAAGTGTGTCATTAACAACAGAATCGACTAAACCCTTTACTTCAGAGTTGCCGAGTTTTGTTTTAGTCTGGCCTTCAAATTGAGGCTCTGGGACTTTTATTGAAATTACGGCTGTTAACCCTTCCCTTGTGTCTTCGCTTGTGAGCTTTCCGCCTTTGACTTTATTTTTCTCGATGTAATTATTGAGAACCCTTGTCAAAGCGGTCTTAAAACCTATTAAGTGGCTGCCTCCCTCATAAGTGTTGATTGTGTTTGCAAAAGAATAAACATTCTCTTGGTAGCCCTCGTTGTATTGCAAAGCGTACTCGAATTGCACGCTGTTTTTTGATTTGCTGAAATAAATGGTCTTATGCAGCGGATTCTTGTTTTTATTCAGGAATTCGACAAAAGATATTATGCCGCCATCATATTGGTACTCATTCCTTCTCGCGGTGATTTCATCCTCTATTGCTATGTTTATCCCCTTGTTCAAAAAAGCAAGTTCCCTCAGTCTGCTTGAGAGTATGTCAAAATCGAACTCTGTGGTTGAGAATATTGTGTCATCAGGAAGGAACTTGACTGTGGTTCCTGTTTCCTTAGGCTCAACATCTCCAACTATCTTCAATTCCGTCACTGGCTTGCCATATTGGTATTTTTGCTGGTATAATTTGCCATTCCTCTTGACCTCGACAATGAGCTCCTTGGACAATGCGTTTGTTGCGTGAATCCCAACTCCATGCAAGCCGCCGCTCACCTTGTACACCTTCTTGTCAAACTTGGCGCCTGAATGCAGCTTTGTCATGACAATTTCAACAGCGGGCTTGTTCAGCTTTGGATGGATGTCAACTGGGATTCCCCTTCCATTGTCGCTTACTGTGACAAAGCCGTCCTTGTGCATAATCACTTTTATTTTGCTGCAGAAGCCTGCCAAAGCTTCGTCAATAGAATTATCAACTGCTTCATACACAAGATGGTGAAGGCCCCTTCCATCAGTTGAGCCAATGTACATTGCAGGCCTTTTTCTGACAGCGCTCAATCCTACCAGAACCTGGATATCCTTGGCATCATAGCTTGACCCTTCGTTTTGTTCTTCCTGTTCTTGTTCCATCTTAGTTTATTGGCTAATGATTTTTTCAAAAATGTTAAAATTCCGGTTTTATCGTCGAAAAAGATTCCTCAAACTTATGGTATTTTAATGGTATTGACTATTTAAACCTTTCGCTCCTAAAATAGCCCTACACGGCTTAAAAACGCAATATTTAGGCTTTTGAACTTAGACGCTGTGCCATATATAAGATGATTTAGCGCAGTGTGTCTTCAATCTGGAATTCACTATTACCCAGGGTCTTTCCTTCTTCAACATGATAGATTTACTCAAACAATTTCTCTATTCCAAGAGCACTAGAAATAGCTTTGAAGTCATCCTGAACTTTGGAAGACAATCTAACCACAAACGGCCCTGTAAGGTCTTTTATGATCGTTATGCTTTGCGGGATTCCCATATATCTGGGTGATGACTCAATTACCATGTAGCCTCTTCCAATTAAGGCTTGGATGAGTTTCTCGATCTGAATGGAATTTTCATTTATGTTTTTAGAGATGCCGCTAAAATTACGTTGCCTAAGAAAACTTAAATTCAAATCAAATTGATGGTGCACTTTCATTTTTTTAATAATTATCAAGGTAACTGTATCTTTCTTCCTGGGCGGATCCTTGAAGCAATTTCTCGCAATCCCTGCATAAGTATGGATCACTAATTGCGCTCTTAACTATAAAGGTCCCACAATTTGTGCAAACGTTTCTGGTCATACTTTACCACCTCTTCTAAACAGCATCCTCATAACCGTTCATGAATGCCTCTTCAAAGGGCGAAAGCTCATCGTCATCAAGCAAATTTTCCCTCACATCTTTAGAGTAGATGCTGATGTCGTCTTCATCTTTCTCTTCATTTCTAAAAAATTTTCTCTTAAGCATTCAAACACCCCTAACAAGCCATCTTTTTTACATAAATAAATACTTGACGTATATAATATATATAGTATATAAAAGGCCTAATGCTGCATATAGCACTTTATATTCTGCAATATCTATAATTTTGCATAATAATCTTTATATAGGGTGATGCAAGCTCTAAATCTTTGATTCTTATACTACAGGGGTGATTAAGTTGGATGTCAGGAAGCTGATTGGATTTGGGAAAGGCTCATTCATTGTTTCAATGCCCAAAAGCTGGGTTGAAAAGAACAATTTGAAGAAAGGAGATTTGATTTCTTTGAGTGATGATGGAGTCGAGCTTGTGCTGAGCGCCAGCCAGGAAGCGAAAAAGCTGGATTCCAAGGAGATAGACATTGACGCCAGAAGCAAAGATTTGGAAGTCCTGAAAGCAGAGATTGTTTCTTCTTACCTTAATGTGTTTGATACAATAAACATTCTTTTCGACAACAACAGCAGGGATGTAACAAGGATAAAGGACATACTGAGGAATCTTTCCGGGCTTGAGATAATGGAGCAGACTTCAACAAGGATCGTTGCAAAAAATCTGATTAACATTGGTGAAATATCAACAAGCAACATCATAAGGAGGATGGATATCATCACAAAAGCGATGATGGAAGACTCCATGCTGTGCTGCAGGGGGAATTGCAACTACGAAAGCATACATAACAGGGATGTTGATGTGAACAGGCTTTATTTTCTTGGGTATAGGGTCATCAAGAATGCATTCAAGAACCCCAGAATAGCAAAAGCCCTTGAAACTGATTCTTGGAAGCTCCATAGCGAAAACCAGATGATTGTGAAAATAGAGACAATTGCCGACAGGCAGAAGAGGATTGCAAGGTACCTGTGCACAGCAGACCTGGACAGGGCCACGCTGGAAGAGCTTGAAAAAATCTACAGCCAGGTGGCTGATTCTTACAATGAAGTCATGAAGTCATATTACAACAAGGACATAGAAGCCGCAATACAGATAGAAGTTACAAACAGGGACAGGACATCGGCTTGCGACAAATTGCTTGAGAGATACACAAATTCTCACCTTAGTCTGAAAAGCAAGACCGCCAATTCCAATCTAGTTGCAGTGGCAAAGATAGTTGAGAACCTGAAGGCGACTTGCGTCGAGATAAGGAATGTGGCAAGGATTGTGCTTTGTTATGAGTAAAGGTGTATTTTATTTGCTATTGATATGCACATTGTGGGCTAAGGCAAAAGCAAATTTATATATTCGTTGAGTCAGTCCAACATTTCTTCTCTATGAATCCTGCTTTGTAATTGAAATCAACATTTCATTATTCTTATCATTTTTGGTCCTTCGAACCGAGTTTCTTGAAGCTGTCGAAACATAAATTGTGATATGCAACTTGATAACTTGGAGTGCTGTATAAAGAATCCTCATTTCTCTTGAAAACTTCCAATTTTCTTATTTCTTCAGGTGTGGCTACTGTAAATGACGATTCAAGCCTTGCTGACTCTTCCTGGGCTGAAATAATTCTTTTAGCTTGATAATGAATGAAGAGTCTTGCCAACAACCAATTACCATGAACAGTAGGAACGTCATCGCCAACTGCATGGTTCAATAAACCAACTACCAATGCTTCAGGAACCTCCTCTGAAGTAATACCGCACTTTTGAACTGTTTCAAGTCCGTATTCCACCGCTGAATACCCTTCAAAAATTGGCATTGATCTTATCCCATCAGCATAGGCTTCTGCTCTGGCAGTCAAATCTTGCATTCTTCTTACCATAGTCTTTTTTTCTTCCAGATCACGTTGATATACAAGTTTTTGTTGTGTAGAGTCAAATGTTGTTAAGTCATCTATCGAAAAATTTCCCCATGTAAGCCTAGAAAAGTAATCAACAATTACTTTGTGCATTCTTAGGTAACGGTCTCTGAATGTATCCACTTGCCTAGGAGTATTACCAATTATTCTTTGCCATTTTTCAGCTCTGTAAAATTCCGCCAACTGACTTAAATCATGTATGTATCTTTTCAAGTCCGGTAGTTGAACAATATCAGCCATTGTTGTTCCAACCTGTTCCCTTCTTGACGTTTCTGTTGCGAAATCTTGCAGCGGGGCAAACTCCACTTTTATAGGTGCCTTTTCTTTTTCTCGTCTTTCTAAAAGAGCTTCCAACCCTCCTAAAATGTAGGTGGGGGGTGCAGTTGATGTATCTATTCCAATGCGTTCCAAATCAGCTTTGACGTCTGGATGTAGCCTCAAAAAATCTTCAAGCATGTGCACCATGTAAAAGTCTGTCATAAATTACGATAAGGCTACACATTATTTAAATCTTATTGTTCTGTACTACTCAAAAGTAATATTAGATTAAAATTATAATAATAAAGTTAAACAAGACTATTTAATACCCTTCAAACACAATCTTCCTGCTATTTTTCTCAAGGACAGTGATTGTCTTGCTTGATTTCCTCACTTCCCCCACAACATCGGCTTCTTTTGCAATGCCAAGGATATCATCAACATCATCTGCATCACACACAACAAAAAAGCCCATGCCCATGTTGAATGTTGAATACATCTGCTCGTCTGAAAATCCGGATTCTTTCTGCATCAATGCAAAAATTGATTGTGGCTTTAATGGATTGCTTATCCTGAATTCAACCTTTTCCTTTGTCCTGTTCAGGTTCTTCAACCCGTATCCTGTATTATTAAATCCCACAACATGAAAATCCTTTGAAATCTTAGCCATTGACCTTACATAAATCCTTGTAGGCTCAAGTAAAATTTTGCCGATTGTGGAATTTTCAAACTTGTCATCGAGAGAATGTTTTCCCTTGTATTTTTTCCTGAACTGCTTCCTTGTTTCAAAATCGCCTTTCAACAGATTCAGCCTTAAGTCGGTGTAGCCGTTGGAATGCGGGCCTGAGCTTCTTAATGCAATGATTTTCTGCCCAGCGTTAACTTTTTGCCTTTGGAATTTTTGCTTGTCAATGAACCCTATCATTGAGCCGACAAGCTCAAAGGCATAGCCTTCTTTCGGAGAGCTTAATAATTCATCAACAGAAGCTGTTTCGCCCTTTCCAAAGTTTGCCCTTATTGAATTCCTCAGTATGCCGGAAGCGTCGCATTGCTCCAGCCCTTTTGACATTCCCTTTACTATCTCTCCGGTTATCATCTTTTCCTGTATTTTAGACTGGCAGGAAATGCAGTCCATGAAAAGGAAGGGATTCACTGCTCCCAAAGTTGCCAGGTCATTTGCTGACATCGCAACACAGTCAATTCCAATTGTATCGTAGACTTCCATAGCTTCTGCCAAAATGACTTTTGTTCCGACGCTGTCGATTGCGCTTGCAATATAGTGCTTTGGAAAAACCTCGTTGTTTTGAAACAATTCAGCAAACATTCCTTTGCTTTTCTCAACAATATCTCTCTTCAAAGAATTCGGAATAGCCTTCTTGATGGCATCAACAGCCTTTGATTCCCTTGATTGGTAGCTATTACCCATAAAAGAAATTAAAAAAATTGGTGTTTATAAAGCTTTTTAGATTTCAAAGTCTAATATTGACTGCATACAGCACACAAGTGCTCAATCCTTCTGAATTGAGTATTAACTTCTAACATTCTGAGGAGAGTTCTTAATTGTTTAAGCTCTTCAAGAGGCAATTTTCCATCTGTTCTTTCAACTAAATCTTCAAGGTCTGCATCCTTAAAATCTTTCAAAAATTTGGGCAATGGTGGCTTTTGATCATTTCCAACAAAGACTGCCAAATCAACTCTCCTATGACCACCATAATATATCAGATCGTGACTTTGGAACAGGTCAATTCTAGCAATTTCAGCTTTTATTTCAGCATTAGTCCTAATAGATGGAGGAATTGTAGAAGGATTGTAATGATAATTTGGAGTTATCATATCCCCATTATGTTATATCCTGCATCAACATAAATAACCTGCCCGGTGATGGCTTTTG
>CAZMBY010000036.1:0-1688 GCA_964564925.1 uncultured Methanosarcinales archaeon | reverse complement strand
CCCATTATGTTATATCCTGCATCAACATAAATAACCTGCCCGGTGATGGCTTTTGACAAGTCGCTGCACAAGAACAATGCGCAATCTGCTACTTCGTCTGCAGTGATGTTTCTTTTTAAAGGCGATTTTGCCACATAATTGAGAAGCATTTCAGGAAAGTTTGCAATTCCTGAAGCAGCAAGTGTCGCTATTGGACCTGCTGAAATCGCATTGACCCTTATCTTCTGCTCGCCTAAATCATAAGCAAGATACCTGACGCAGGATTCCAATGCCGCCTTTGCAACGCCCATGATGTTGTAGCCCGGAACAGCCTTCTCGCTTCCAAGATAAGTCATCGCAATTATCGAGCCGCTTTCATTCATCATCGGCATAGCCCTTTTTGCAAACTCTATCAATGAATAAGCGCTTACTTCATGGGCAACTTGATATCCTCTTCTATCTACCTTCATGAACTTCCCATCCAAATGCTCTCGTTTAGCGAATGCAACGCTGTGTATCAAGAAATCAACTTTGCCAAACTCTTCCTCGACTTTCTTGAAGAATGAGTCAAGCAGCTCATCGCTTACTACATCACACTTGCCATAAATAGGATTATTCAGCTCTTTCATCAAAGGCAAAAACAATGGCTCCACTCTCTCCTGATAGCCGGCTGCTATCCTGCAGCCTGCATCATTGAGCCTTTTGGCTATGTGCCATGCAATGCTCTTGTCATTCGCAATGCCAAAGACTATTGCTTTCTTTCCTTTCAAATCAATTGTGACGCTCATCTTATTAGTCCTCCAAAAAATTAATCTTTTAATAATACGTCGGAGAAATAATCTTGATTTATAAAACTTTAGTTTGAGGAATGCCTGCAAATCCATTTTATTTCCTGATTATTGCCCCAAAAACTTGGATTATTGGATTAGTATTTTGATGCGTCACATATTTCGTGTATTTCATCAGTCCGCCCTTCCTTTCTATAAACGATAAGGAGTTTGGAACAAGATGGACTGTCAAAAGCTCCTCAGATTCTGTAAGGTAAATTGTGTTCCCACCAAAATTTCCATCACTCTTTGAAAAATCAAGCACAAAATCCACTCCTTGAGTGTCTTTTCCAGCGTCATGGAGCAAAGTGTAGCTTCCGGGCACAAATTTCCTTATTTCATATCCAATCCGAAATTTTTTGAAGCCAAGGATTTTTTTTACCAATTCACTGAAATACCTGCCCTTAAGGAAGGAATCAATCTCTTTTGATTTTGTCGTGAAGTACTTGTGCTTGTAAGGATGGAATTTTAAGGAATATGTTGAACTATTCAATTTCTTCTGCAAAAGTAAAAATACCGGCTTCTGAAAAAAGTTTTCCAATCTGATGTTATTTGGATTTTGTTTAATGAATGTCTTTTTTGCGCTATTGAGGATTCCATTATCAAGATAAAGCGTGTTAATTGCCATAAAACCACCCTCCAAGAGTGAGCCTTTCCTTGGCAGATTTCACTTCCTCAACTGCATGCAAGGATTTTCCTGAGACCTTGAAGCAAAGGAAAGAGTTGAATTCAGGTATGATTGATTTAACGGGTTTTGACGGATTTTTTGTGTCATAAAGCTCCAGCCTTCCGCCGTCTTTTGCAGCAAAACCTTCCGACATATAGAGTATATAGGCTATTTTCCTTCCTTCAACCACATCATCATGAAATAAAAGATAATCG
>CAZMBY010000035.1:0-12094 GCA_964564925.1 uncultured Methanosarcinales archaeon | reverse complement strand
CACATGTCAAAAGCCTCAAGGAGATTGGCATGATTGAGTTTGTCAAGGCTGAAAATAAGGGGAAAGATAATAGAAGGGTGTATTATACTGTCAGGTAATTCTAACTTTTTAGTAGTAACAAAATAGAAAGATTTATAAATAGGAAAATGAATTAAAGTTCTGGGTGGTTTTAATGGCTTATTTGTTAATTCACGGGAAGCATGATGATTTAGTTCAACGCGTTACTGCCAATATTGTAAACACGCAGGGCACAAATGTTCCAATACGTAGCGTAAAGAAAACTTTTCAAAAGGAACTAAATTTGTCACCAATAGGAGCATCTCTTTTGGTTTACATAGTTAAACAGGAGTTAAGGAATTTCCCAATAGAGAGGGAAATAATTCTACGTAATGCAAATGCGTATGAAATAAGGAATGACTGTGTAGACCTTAGGTATCCCGCACAATTCTAGATATTATAAATCTGCTAAACCAAAATGCTAAACCAATCAATCAACATCCTAAAGCAAATGCAGTACCCTTCAGGATTATTTGCAGCCAGCAGGATGACCGTCAAGACAGGCTACAATCTTGCGTGGATAAGAGACAATGTTTACACCACAATAGGATTGGAAGCTGCGCAAAAATACTCCATTGTGAAAAAAACAATCCGCGCTTTGCTGGACATCCTTCTCAAGCACGAATACAAGATTGATTATGCAATCAGGGAAAAGCCAAAGCATCATTTCCAGTACATTCATGCCAGATATGACCCAATCACAATGGAAGAGATCTGGGAGCAGTGGGGCAATAAGCAGAATGACGCAATTGGAGCCTTGCTTTTCAGGATTGGTGATTTGGAAGGGAAAGGAATAAGGATTTTGAGAAATAAGAGTGACTCAAGGATATTGCAAAAGATTGTCGAATATCTGAAAAATATTGAATATTGGCATGATAAAGACAACGGTATGTGGGAGGAAAATGAGGAAATCCATGCGTCCTCAATTGGAGCTTGCGTCGCTGGATTGAAAAAAATCAGAAAATTTGTTGACGTACCCAAAGATTTGATAAGAAAAGGGGAAGAAGCCTTAAAAAAAATATTGCCCAGAGAGTCCATAACAAAAAAAGTTGATATGGCTTTGCTATCTTTAATCTATCCTTATAACATTGTCACAAATAAGCAAAGGAACGCAATCTTAAAGAATGTTGAACAAAGATTGGTCAAACAGAAAGGAGTCTTACGGTATATCGGAGACAGATATTACTTCAGGAACGGCGAAGCCCAATGGACAAAAGGATTGCCATGGCTTGCAATTATTTACAAAAAGATGAATAAACCTGCAAAATATGCCCACTTCATGAGAAAGGCTGTTGAAGCAATGAACGAAAAAGGAGAATTGCCTGAATTATACTATGCTGATGGAAGCGGCCACAATGACAACACTCCATTGGCTTGGAGCCAAGCTATGTTTGTGGCTGGGTTGAAGAGTAGAAATGCTAGAAAGAATCACTAGAGAGGGTTTACAGACACGGCGTAATTTTTTAAAAGGTACAGTGGCTTCCGCGGCTTTAGAATTGTTGCCAAGAACCGCATCAGCTGAGGGAAAGATTTCCTATTTGGAGGCTCTTATTGGTGATGATAAAAAGAAGCAAGAATATATTGACCAAAAAGTTGCAGAAAGAGACTCAGGCAACTCAGTTTCTGTCGAATATGCCACACCAGCAATTGAGCAAGAGTTAGCCTCAAAATACCATTATCAAAGAGCAGAGTTTCAATTTGGTGCGACTTTTGTTGATAATCCTGCTGCCATAGGCAGTGGCGCCAAAATAAAGCTTTACATATTCCCAAAAGCATTTTCTAAGATATTCCGGCAGTATGGAAAAATGCATGCTGCACACCATGACTTACATAGGGATATGGACACTATCATAAGCAATATCATAGACTCAGGATTTGTGATTGCGGGATATCTTGCCAGCGGGATTCCTAACTATCCAATTGACAGATTTAAAGATAAAAGCGGAAATTTGAATAGACCCATGCGGGATGCAGTGTTTAAAATGATAATATTGAAAATAGAATACTCTGGGCTATTGAATAACGCAGTTGAAAACCCCAGAAGCTTTTTGGCAAAGTATGTATTAAATATGGCAAACCAAGGCCGGAGACTATACGCATATCTCCACAATCCTTCAATTACTCAGAATATGGATCCTCGATTATTGCAGGACCTGTACAAAGATTTCAATCCAAATAAGTTATTTCCGGACCCAAGAACTATCAAACAAGTGTAAATTACCCAAACACCTCATCCACCAATTCCATATACATCGCGCTACTCCATGCCTGATTATAGCAACCTTCGCCTCTTAATTCCTTTGCAGAGCTTAGCTCGGAATGGCAGCCGATGCAGCCTTTCCACAATATGTCCCTTGTGCTGGCTTCAAGAATTTTTGTGATGTTTCCCCTGAATTTTTCCTTATTGATTCTAAATAAAATTATTGCAGCCAAGTTATTTATCCAAAACCATGAATCCCCTCTATGATAGCTTTTTATATCCTCACCCGTGCTTGTTTCCGTGAATAAAGGATGGCTTTTGTCAATAGTTGACAATCCCCCCCACTCGAGCCAAAGGCTTTTCAAAGTGTTGTCAAAGCAAGCCCCCCATTCTTCCTTTGACAGCAATTCCTGATAGATATATGCTGCAATGAAGATATTCGGCCTGATGGTGAGATCTCCCAATCCGTCTGCAAGGATCGCCCCATTCCAGAAATTATTTCGCACTTTTATTTTCAATATGTTCTCCATCGACCTGTACTTCTGATTTTGGCTTATCTCAAACAATAATTTGTAAATGTTCAGCCTGAATGCCTGCACCTCAACTCTAATTCCTTTCCTGCTGTCATCTGCAAAATTTGTGTCCATCCATGTCTCTCTTTCGCCATTTGCTTCAAAGTTGTCATGGGTGTGGTGCTTCAGCAGGCCCGCAAGGCATTTTTCAAGCGAGCATTCTATTTCATAAGTTGCTTTGTGGTACTCTTCTTCTTTATTGCTTATGATTAAATTGCATTTTTTCAGGTACGCCTTGATTTTCTTGGATTTGACATTTTTATCCTCTTTTATTGGCTTTACCAAGCTTTTGATTGAGCTGATGATTTCTTTATTTTTATTAATCTTTTCAACTAATTGCCTGCACCTGAAAAAGAGCCAGCCATGAGCGTCAGAGCTGCCAATGCTTATTGATTCGTGATTTCCGGTTAAATTCGATATTCTTCCGTCACTCTCAATCTTTTCTAAATACCCAAGCAGCAGCTTTTCCGCCAATCGCGTGTTGAGTCTTGAAATGGCTTTCAAGGAAACTAAAGTGTCTCTTGCCCAAAACTGGAAAAACCATGGCAAGCCCGCAAGCATTCCATAATTTTTTTTATTGCCGATAATAAGATTATTAAGGGAATTGGCTGCATTTGCATAGGCAATCTTCACCTCTTTGGCAATTTTTTCGCTTCGAATGACATTTCTTGCATTTTCGCCATTCAAGATGTCAAAGGCATGCTTTCCTTCCCTGGCTTTTACCTCGTCAAAGTTCTCAAAAAGGTAATTGCATTCTTTTATCGCGCTGTCCTTGTTTCTTGACATGCAAAAGACAAATCGGGTCCCGTTCAATCGCACAGCATTATACACGAATCTTCGAAATGGAGGCGCTTTCCTCTCCTCATCATGATTATAATGCTTCTCAACCCACGAGCCAATCTTTTCATAGGAATTTGAATCGCTTCTTACCGCCAGGCACAAGCCAAACTCTTTGACATTGTCGCTTTGGTCTTCTCTCCTGTCAGTTTTTTTTGTAAACCTGATGATTAGTGCTCCTTTTTCATCAAGAAGCTCATAATCCCTTCCCCATTCCCTGTTGTCATAGGTTTCCTTGCAGTCAAGCAGCAAATCAATTTTATTACTGGCATTCAATTCATACATCAAAGAGGTAAAGTTTCGGGGCATTGTGAAAGTCTCTGTTGTATGGCCTCTTCCCCTTTCAATGCAATAAAGCTTGTTTTTGATGCTTGTTGCTTCGCCGGCACTCGGAATCCTGATTTCATCGATGAATTTATACATGCGCATTGCTACAGCATCAAAATAAAATAAGCCATGATACCTGGAAGCTGATTTGTTAAAGAACGAGCAATAGCTTCCGTTTTTGCTGGTTAGCATGAACCCGATGTTTTCATTAATGCTCCTGCTGGCCCTTAAAAACCCAAGATCATGAGTGACTTCCATTGTGATGGTTAAGGATGCTCTTGCGCGATTAGCGGTCAATTGTAGGCTTTGCCGATTGCCAGGTTGTGGGCTTCAATGTAGTTGTTCACAAAGCTCTTCCAATCTGCCATCGACGCTGCTTTTCTAGCATGCAGCTTGTTGGCTATCCTGTCATCTTTTGAGAGGTTTGCAAAGTCAAACATGACATGGACGAGCTGCTCTATAACTTCATCCTCTTTTTTGTTCAGCCTTTTCAGCACAAATATTCCGGGCGCGCCCTCCACCACGCAGTCAGAGCAAAAATACCTGCCAAAACCTGCAAGGTCTGTTGTAACAGACGATACGCCTAGAGCGCCTGCTTCCAGAGGGGTGTAACCCCATGGCTCATAGTAGCTTGGAAAAACCCCAAGATGAGAGCCTTGCATGGCTTCTTCATATCCCAGGTTTAGGAGCCCGTCTGCTCCGCTCAAATAGATTGGATAGTAAATGATTTTTACAGGGTCTTGCTCATCATTCCTTAGCTCAGCCGAGATTATTGTCTTCAAAATGATGTCATTCTCATCGTAAAGGTCATGTGTAATCAGAGGGGGCCTTCCTTTCTTGACAAATCGCGCTATTTTCATTTTCATCTCAGCAAGCAAATCCTCTTCAAAAAGGCTTTCCTTAGTTGTTCTTTTGTTTGATACGAAAGCATAAATGATGTTTTTCTGAACATCACCCATCACCTCTTCAAGCGCATCCTTGATGTCCTGGTATTGGATCTTGTTTTCCAGCAATTCCGGCCTTATGTTCCTGAAATTTGCAGGCACCCAAAGGAACGCAATAATAGTTTTTTTGCTCTTTGACTGCTTTAGCTGCTCATTCAATTTTCCAAGCGCCTTGATGAAGATGTCAATGCCCTTATCATGAAACTCATACCGTCCGGCAATGAAGTAAATCAATGTCTCTTTTGGGTCGAAAGTGTAATAAGGGAAGAAATAAGAAAGCATGAACTCCCTTATCCTGTCGCGCTGAAGCTTGTGCTTTATGACTATCTCCTCAAAAGTTGGATACTTGCCGATATCCAGTCCATTTGGCAGCAAAACATCCGGCTTCCTCTTCAAGAAATATGAAGCCTCCATCCCGGTTATCTCACTTACAGTTGTGAATACATCAGCAGCCATGGCAGAATTTTTTTCAACCTGGTGCTTTGCCTCAACATTGTACTTGTAAGCCTCTTCATCAGGGTTTATCTTGCTCCAAACATTATATAAGTCAACATTTGAGTTAGCCAATGTCCTTCCGAGCACAGTCGCATGTGTTGTAAAAACTGCAGCAATTTTTGTATTCCTTTTCTTGAGATAAAGAATTGATGTGCCTGAAAGCCATTCATGGAAATGCGCAACAATTTTCTTATCGCTGTAAATCTGTACCAGCCTCTCAATAACCATCCCTACAACATACGCCCATACAATCGGCTCATCGTAATCTTGGGGCGCCCTCAAAGAGTCAATCTTGTGCCATTCCCATAATTCTTTCTTTATGCCATTTATCCTGTGCCTGTAATTCACAAAGTCCACCAATATTGCAGTTGGATTTCCCTCTGTGTTCCACTTCCCAAAATGGCATATGATTCCAATTTTTTTTAGTTCCTCAAATGGGGTTTTGAAGGAATCAATCGGTATCTCTTCCTGGAATTCGCCAATAGCTTTGGAAGCGAAATAAGGCCCGATTAGAAAGTAGCCTTCGCCATAATTCTCAATCATCCTCGCTGCTTTTGATTTTACAACAGTGTATATGCCGCCCACTTTATTGCATACTTCCCAAGAAACTTCAAACAACATGTCCCCTTTCTTGTCCATTATAAGTATTATCTAATCCGTATGTTTATAAATCTTTTACACCACTTCAAAGGGAGTATGTCAAGCAAGCAATAAATTTTTATATAACTATGCTCTGATTATAATGGGCATACCTTATTTACATTATAATTAAAAGGTAACATTACAATAGGAAGGTGGTATTGATCAGCAATGGCTTTGGAATAAAGAGGTCTTTTATTGAAATTAGAAATTCTATCATGTTTTCACTAGCTTCCGGACAGAAGACAATTAACCAAATCTCTAACGAAGCCGGGATTAACTGGAAAACTGTTGAGCGCCATCTAATCTATCTAAACGGCAAGGGATGGGTAAAGGAAGTTTTTTCCTCAGCTTATGTTCGGATTTATGAGCTGACAGACCTTGGGAAAGAGCATCTGAGGAAGCATATGCCAAAAGGCATGCTAATTTCAGACAGCAAAATAATTAGGATTAACGGTGATCAATGAACATGAAAGTGCTGATGTTTGGCTGGGAGTTTCCGCCGTACAGCAGCGGCGGACTGGGGACTGCATGCTATGGGCTGACAAAGAGCCTGTCCAAAAAAGGTGTGGAAATAACTTTTGTACTGCCGTACTCATTTGATATAGAAAATGCTGATTTCCTTAAGCTCATTTCCGCAGGCAATATAAAAATCAAGAAAATTTCCTCTATATTGCAGCCTTACATGACTTCACATGAATACAGGAAAACTCTAGGTAAAAAACCAAACCAAAAGATGTATGGCTCAACATTGTTTGAAGAGGTCCACAGGTATACTCTTGCAGCAGAAAAAATTGCCGAAGAAGAGGATTTTGATGTCATCCATTGCCATGACTGGATGACTTTTGGAGCCGGAATTAGGGCAAAAAGGAAGAAAAACAAGCCATTAGTGCTGCATGTCCATGCAACCGAGCTTGACAGGACAGGAGGCCATCATGTCAACCAGTATGTGTATGATATGGAGAGGTACGGCATGCAGAATGCAGACATGATAATTGCAGTATCTAATTTCACCAAAAACAGGATTATGGCCCATTATGGCATAGCGCCTGAAAAGATAAGGACAGTGCACAATGCCGTGGATTTTTCCCAGCATTTCTATGATGAGAATTTTGAAATAAAGAAGTCAGACAGGATAGTCCTGTTCTTGGGAAGATTGACCCTGCAAAAAGGGCCGGAGTACTTCATCTATGCCGCAAAAAAAGTGCTGGGACATGAAAAAAATGTTAAATTTGTAATCGCTGGGACGGGGGATATGGAGCCGTTTGCCATAGAGAAGGCTGCGGAGCTTGGCATCGCAGATAAAGTTTTGTTTGCAGGCTTCCTGAACCAGGATGATGTTGAGCGGGCATACAAGATGGCAGACATCTATGTGATGACCAGCGTTTCAGAGCCGTTTGGGTTGACGGCTTTGGAGGCAATGAAAAATAAGACTCCTGCAATAGTTTCCAGGCAGAGCGGCGTATCTGAAATCACAAGGCACTGCCTGAAGGCTGACTTTTGGGATATCGACGATATCAGCAATAAGATAATATCTCTGTTGAGGTACAATAAGCTGCATGAGACCCTGAAAGAGAACGGCTACGAGGAAGTCAGGAAATTCAATTGGGATGTGCCTGCAGGCAAATGCATTGATATTTATGATGAGCTGATCAGCAAGTGTTAAATATGAGTTCAATTTCGATAAAATGAGCAAAGCTAAATTTTGGGACTGTCAAAAATGGTAAGCATATGCCTTTATTTCCAGGTTCATCAGCCAATCAGGCTTAAGAGGTATTCTGTTTTTGAAATCGGCCATCACAACAATTATTTTGATGAATCTAAAAATGAGGCCATCATAAGGAAAGTGACCCACAAGTGCTACCTCCCAGCAAACAAACTGGTTTTAGACCTCATAAACAGGACCGATGGCAAATTCAAAGTTGCATATAGCATGACGGGAATTGTTTTGGAACAGCTGGAGAAATTTGCCCCTGAAGTCATTGACAGCTTCAAAAAGCTTGCAGAAACTGGATGCGTAGAAATCCTGGACGAGACCTATTACCACACGCTCTCTTTCCTTTACTCCAAAAATGAGTTTAAGGAGCAGGTTGAGCTGCACAACAAAAAAATAAGGCAATTGTTCGGCCTTAAGCCAAAAGTTTTCAGGAACACAGAGCTTGTTTACAATAATGAGATTGCAGATTTTGCTGAAAAAATGGGCTACAAGGGCATCCTTGCTGAGGGAGCTGACCACATCCTGCAGTGGAGAAGCCCAAATTTTGTCTACAGCCCGAAAGGTCTTAAAAACATAAGGCTGCTTCTGAAGAATTACAGGCTCTCTGACGACATTGCATTCAGGTTTTCTGAAAAAAGCTGGAAAGAATTTCCCTTGACAGCGCCAAAATACGCGCAATGGATCAACGCAATCAACGGAAACGGCAATGTTGTAAACCTTTTCATGGATTACGAGACTTTTGGGGAGCACCAATGGGAGGACAAGGGCATTTTTGAATTTTTGGGGCATTTGCCGCATGAAATATTGAAGCATGAGGACAATGATTTTGTGACGCCAAGCGAGGCCATAGGGAGATACAAGCCTGTAGCAGAGCTGGATTTTCCTCATTTTGTTAGCTGGGCAGATGTGGAAAGGGACTTAAGCGCATGGCGCGGCAACAGGCTGCAGGAAGAAGCATTGAAGCAGATTTACTTATTGGAAACTGCTGTGAAACTGTCAAGCAATCCAAGAATGACCGACGAGTGGCGGAAGCTGCAGACCAGCGACCACTTTTATTACATGTGCACAAAATGGTTCAATGATGGAGACGTGCACAAGTATTTTAACCCATATGACAGCCCTTATGACGCGTTCATAACATACATGAACATTCTGAATGACTTTAGGATAAAGGCAAACAAGCTGAGTGAAGTCAGAGTCGAGAGCCAGCCATAAATCCTTCCTGGGGTAATTCATCTGCCTTTTGGGGTGTTCCGAGCTTAAACCATTCCCGCACTTTGGCAGCTATTTTGCTTTTCTTTGGATTGTTGATATCAATCGAGGATGTGTAATAACCCAAGGCAAGCAAGTGAAACGCATGCCTGTTAAAGTAGGCGTATAAAGAAGGATTTAGGTCTCTAGTCCCAGTCAATCTTTGAAGTGAGTATCCTAACGTGGCGTCAAGAGTGTTATCAATTGCAATGACGAGAAACGCGCGTCCTCCAGATTTAGTCAAGGATCGGAGATGTTCCCTTATCTCATTCTTTGCTGTTTCAGCATTCTGAATGCCATCGCTGTCATGTTGCTTAGCCACATTATTCATGTAGTGTCCAGCCCAAATACATGCTCCTGCGCCAGCTAAGCCGGCTGCGTTTAACACAGAGGGAAAATCCGTCATTATCGATGGAGCCCACTGATACAAAAACCCTCCATCCAAATATAAATTAGATAGTGAATACTGGTCTTTTCCAAATCTGTTGTGATAAGACTGGTACATAGAACCGACTAAGGCTTCAAACTCATTCTCAACAAATCTAAAAGGCATTGTTACTTTTTCCAATAGTGACATAAGACTAGGTCAAAGCATTAACTTTAAAAACTTAGCCAAAAATATCCTTAAAACCGCAAACTATAAAAATGACTGAACTAACAGGGCATGTGAGTGTGATATAATGGCTAAAAAAAAGGTGCAGGCGGCTAGGGCTGACTCTAGTTTGGGCTCTGCTCCTGAAGGAAAGCAGCAGACTATTGAGGTTGTAATCAGAAAAAAAGTTCTTGGGGAAGCTCCTGAGGAGCATCATTTCATCGTGGCTGACGGAAGGAAACTGAAGAATATAATTGAGCTTGCAGACGCCCTTGAAACCATGAGCGAGGAAATATTCAGGCATCACGCCAACGAGTTCAAGAATGACTTCAGCACCTGGGTTAAAGATGTATTTTACGACCATAGCCTGGCTGAAGATGTCTCCAGTGCCAAGAACAGGCTGGAAATGCAGATAGCAATTTTGCGAAGATTAGTGAAAGAATTGATGTAGGTGGTTAAAATCGTGACAAAAGACGAGGCAAAAAGATATTTAAGCGATACGGCGCCGGAGCAATGCTTCTGGGTGAATCATGGACCAGTATTAAAGAACCTTATCGAGCTTGAAGGATTATTGCCGCAAATCAGCGACGAGACTTTCAGGCACCATGTAAACAGCCAGAGGAACGACTTCAGCAACTGGATCCGCGATGTTTTAGGTGACAAGAAGCTGGCAAATGACCTGATGAGCTCAAAGAGCAGGGAATCAGCCGCAAAAAAGGTGAGGGAACGGCTCAACTCTTTGAAAAAGAAAACAGCCTGATATTTTGCTGGCTGCCTTATGGTTGTGCTTAAGCTATTTTGATGCTTTCTTCAAGCCAGGATACATATTTATACACCGATAGATTTAAATATAGCTCCAAGCTATCAACCCGAGCCATGTTCACAATCGCAATGCAACGCGTCCGTTGCCTGAGGTGGTAAAATGGACGAAGAGAATCAGAGGGAATGCCCGAAATGCGGCACTCTCATAGAGGAAGGCGAAGTTGAATGTTCATCATGTGGTGCAAGCTTTATAGATGAAGATGAGCCACTTTAGAACCATAAGGAGGGGGTGAACTGAATGAAGAATTTTTATGGCGACGATGATGAAGATGAATCAGACCAGGAGGACTGGTAACTAAAATGCAGGAATACACAAAGTACGAAAAAGCCAGAATAATTGGAGCAAGGGCTTTGCAGATTTCTATGGGCGCGCCTTTCATGATGCAGCTGAATGACGAGGATTTGAAAAGGATGAATTTCAACACAATCGAGATAGCAAAGCTTGAATTTGAAAAGGGGCTTATCCCGATAATCGTCAAAAGGCCAATGCCGGAAACATCTAAGAAGGATGCTGCATCGAAGCCATTTGACCAGACGAAGCTTGAGTGACAATGGGAAGAATAAAGACAGTCCTGGTCAAAAGAATAGCCGAGAAGTTAGTAAGAGACCATTCACAAGAGTTCACACCAGAATTTGATAAGAATAAAAGCCTTGTCGAAAAATACACAACTGTAGATTCTACAAAAATCAGGAATCTTATTGCCGGGTATACTGCAAGGCTTGTCAAGCACAGGATTATTCTTGAAAAGGAGCCACGAAGAAGGGCCCAGGAAGAGGACCTGAGCAGGTTTTATCAGTGAGATATTTAATATTATAGATTATATATATTAATCAAAAACTTATGAGTTCTGGGATTTATGTAGGAAGAATGTATAATTTAAATTCTATGCATAAGAATTAAGGCTAAGTTTTCGGTTTAACTAATTGAGAAAAGGCGAATAAGTATTAAGTTTATAAATCAAAAAATATTTCTCTGTAATATGAGAGATTATCTTGAAACATTGCGTTGGCTAAAAGATGGATTTAGTAGCGAAATTCCTCCTGAAGTTTTACATAATATAGGTGGAACACATAAAGTGTCAAGTGGCTGGTTTCAAAAAGTAGCATATGCTTTAAGAAGAGGGATAAGAGAAGAAAGGATTAGCAGAAGTTATGCACAAGAATTTCATGATTATCTTGTAAGAACTAGATTTAGAGATAGATTAACAAGAAGAGAAGATATAGAATTTGTGGATAGCTTACTCGAAAGAGTTATTGCAGACGCTAGTAAATAGCCTTTTCTCAATTTTATAAGTTAAACCCTTCAGTTTCTCGAAGATAACTTTCAGCAAAAATTCCAACAACTTGGGTGAGAATTGAGTGCAGAGGATTTTTCAGTTACGAAGTTCTGAAAAATCCTTTGCGAATAGCATTTTCTCCAAAAAAATGCCTGTTCGAACCCATCGTTGTTGTTGGAATTTTTGTTTTCATAAACCTTTGATGGTTTTGAAAATTATCATCCAGAAATTTTATATGAAAAAGAAAGATTATAATGCCTAAAACTTTCCTATTTCCTAAACTTTTCCTTCAGCTTTTTCTCAACAATTTCAGGCACAAATCCCTTTACAGGGCCGTTAAACATCGCAATCTCCTTCACTATGC
>CAZMBY010000034.1:0-12294 GCA_964564925.1 uncultured Methanosarcinales archaeon | reverse complement strand
AGCTCTTCGCCATAATCCTTGCATTGGATCGTGGCCTTGCATTGCAACGGCTTAACTTCATGAATCACACAGCCTTTTGCATCGTCGTAAAAGACACATTGGCCGAACTCCCTGCCTTTTTCCCGCAACAGCTTTGGCCTGTGAAATTTCGTGTTGAATTGTTCAACCTCTTCCAAAAAATCACTCCTCAGCTTTTCTTCTGAAATTTTCAAAAAAGCTGCTATGTTTTTTGCGTCATCACCTATCAGCACACCAGAGCCGTACTTGCATCCATTGCTGCAGGAATTGCACCTGCACGGTGCAGCAAGCTCAAGCACATCTTTCAATGCCGTTTTTTTTTGAATCAATTTACCATCTCTTTTTATTTTTGATATTTTTGATTTGATTTTTCAATCCGTTGCTTCGCAACACCAATTTGTGCTCGCACTCACTTTTCTGCCATATCGTTCGTGCTCGCTTATTTATTCATTGATTGAATCAATTCGAGGCGAAATTTCTTGGCAGTAAAATTTCGCCGAGCGAATCTTTTGTCACGAAGTGACGAATTGAATTAATTATATTCTATTTAACCATCAACTTTATTTTCCGCTAACCTTGACTTTGCTGTGCCTGATAACTTTGTTGTTAAGCATATATCCTTTCTGGAACTCCTCCAAAATTGTGTCTTCTGGTTCTTCTGATTTTTCCTTCATCAAAACCTCGTGCCTGTAGGGATCAAATTTTTCGCCCAATGCCTTTATCGGCTTTAAGCCTTCAGCCTCAAGCATTGTATGAAGAAGAGCATAAACCATTTTCATGCCCTCCACAAATTTTTCCTTGTCGCTTGTATTTTTGAAAGCAATCTCAAATGTGTCAAGCACCGGCAGCAAATTTGCAATTATGCCTGCGCTGGCATACTCCATAAACTCTGCTTTTTCCTTTTCAATCCTTTTCCTGTAATTTTCAAATTCTGCCTGCAATCTTTTCAGCGTGTCTGTCAACTCTTCAATTTGTTTTATTTTATCTTCAATCTGTGTTATGAGATACTGAACACCAGGCGGTAAAATTCTTTTATGATCCCCTAATTTTTCATTGTCCTCTAACCACTTCTTAAGCTCATTCAAATCGAATTTTTCTTTTTTATTATTCTTCTCTTCCTTTTTTTGGTCCATTTTGTCTCGGGATATCTTGTTGAGCTTAAGTCAACAGAACATGGGTAATATAAACTAGTATATAAACTTTTCGGCATATGTTTAAATATAAGCAGCTCCTTAGTGTTTTCATGGTATTCATAAGGCAGAGGATAACTATAGTAAACATAAGAAAGCCGAGCGAGCATAATGTCAATCAGGAGCTGCAGTGGTTTGGGTCTTCTCTCGGATTGTTCAACTTGAGGGATAAAGACAAGAGCACATTCAGGGTATTCATAGAACTATTGAAATCAGCAAAAGGCAGGCACACTTTGACAAGCGATGATTTAGCGGCAAAGCTTTCATTGTCAAGAGGCACAATAGTCCACCACATCAACAAGCTGTTGGAATCAGGCTTAGTCATGCATGAAGGCAACCGATACACCTTACGGGTTGACAATCTTAAATCGCTCATAGATGAATTGGAAAGGGATATAAGAAGAACATGCGAAGATTTGAAAGAAATAGCTAAGGAAATTGATAATAGATTGGGGTTGTAGGAAATTTATTAACGCCTTTTTAATAGTAAATTATATAAACAAGTAATAAAGGATTAGAATCATGAAAAGAGTGCTGCTATTCTTGATATTTTTTATGATTGTTCCAGCCACTATGGCAGACATATCCTTGACAACAGAGCAGTCAGTCTACAATCTTGGAAACAAGGTTAAAGCTTCAGCGTCCATCTTGCAAAGCAATGATGTTGAAGGGCTGTTCAGTCTTACGCTTGCGTGCGGAAATTACAGGCTGCAATATTTCTTAACGCCTATAAGCCTTGAATCTGGCTTCCGCACAGCAGTGGATGTGCCGGATTTGCCTGTCACACAATCCATGCTTGGGGACTGCAAGCTAATAACATATTTGACCACGAATGATGATATATTGATTGAGGAAAAAACGTCTGAAACATTTACTTTAACAGACCAGTTGAATGTGCTGCCTGTAAGAAACCACGTTACATCTTTTCCAGCTGACATCATCCAGATTGTTGGCGTTGTCAACGAAGCATCGGGAATGAACGTCTTGTCAGCTTCAGCAAAGATTGTGCTTGACAACAACTCTTATTCAGTTGATGCTACTGACGGCAAATTCAACCTGACTTTGCAATTGCCAAGGAATATCAAATCAAAGATACACATTATAGAGATAAGCGCCTCTGATTCAAAAGGAAATTTTGGATTGTCCTCTATTGAGCTTGAGATAATCCCTGTGCCAAGCTACCTGAAGACATTTTTAAGCGGCAGCAGCTTTGACCCAGGCTCGAAGGTGGAGATTACAGCCTCTCTGTATGATCAAGCGGATGAGCTGATAAACACATCGTTGGATTTGGAATTGGCATCTCCCAGCAAGAATAAAGTTTTTAGAAAACTTGTGCAGAGCAACGAGGAGATAGACTATGAGTTCAGCCAGTATTCCGAGCCTGGCGCCTACCTTCTCGTCACCTCTTATAAGAATCTGCTGAATAATATGCTCATAAACCTGACGACAGTTAGGGAAGTAAAAGTGAGGTATGAAAATGAGACTGTTTTGGTTGAAAACGTTGGAAACGTTATTTTCGAGGACGAATTGACCTTTGTACTTGAAAGCGGTGAGCAAAAATATCCTGTAGCAAGGAAAGTTAAAGTGGATCCTGGAAAAATAATCAGCCTTGACTTGTCAAGGGAAGTGCCATTGGGAATATACAATATTTTGTTAAGCGTTAAGGATGGCATCAGCCCGGTTACAGACAGGTTCAACGTTTCTATTAAAGATATTGCAGAGTCAGCACAGCAAAGTTTCAGCAACTTATTGCAAGGCAATGAAATAGAATTAGCTGGGGATGTCACAATTCATGATAACCGGCCCCTTCACAAAAAATTAGCAAGCGGTTTCTCCTCATTAAGCGCATTCCTGGTTGGCGCAGATGGATTGCTTGCAAGAAATCCGGTGATTGCTCCATTGATTGTGGTCACAATCCTGCTGCTGATAATATTCAGGTACGGCAAGGGGCCCATAACCAGAATGATGAGGAAAAAGGAAGATGAAGATAGAAAAGACAAAAGCTGACTTTTTCTGTGCTTAAAATGACTCATCAAGGTAATCCTGGGCTGTTTTAACAGGATGCACAGAGCCCTCTTTAGAGCAGTAAGGGCACCTATTGGGCTTTTTTGGGCTCTTGAACTTGTAGCCGCATGCACTGCATTCTAATGCTTCCATAACTTCACTTGATAGTAAGAAGTATATAAATTTTGCGGGAAATTCATATTGTTCATGGGCATCGTTAAACGAGATTTTTATCTTCCTTAATTCCCTTGCCTATCGTGCGCCCTCAAGCTCGGCCTCATCTTCTCTGCGCCTTTGCCCTTGTGCAGCAATCCTCGTGCTCTTCTGCCAGCGCTTGTAAGCCCCCTTTCAGACCTTCCCTTGTGACTTATAATCCAATTTATGCGGGAGTCTGCCATTATTGACGGGTTTGTCCTGTCAACAAGAATAACTTCATACCAATAATGCAACCCGTCTTCTCCAACATAATAGCTGTTCAGAACTTCGCAATTCGGGTATTTTTGAACGGACCTGTTCTCCGCAACAGCCTGGTAATTCATCGTCAGGTCTTTTCTTCTGCTCATTGCCTTTGGCCTTCTGGGATGCCGTATCTGGGGCCTTTGCCTACCTCCCCTGTTGACTCTTTGCCTCACAACAACAAAGCCTTGCTTTGCCTTATAACCCAAAGAACGAGCCCTGTCAAGCCTTGTAGGCCTTTCGACCCTTATTGTTGCAGGCTCCTGGCGCCATTCAATCATGCGCTTTTGCCATAAGCTTCCAAGACCTTCTTTTGGCTTTTTCCAAGCCTCCCTAATGTATTGGTACATTCCCATTTTAGCCTCCGTTATTAATTTGATTAGGATTCAGGCAAGCTACGCCTACATTTCCTTAATTATTTGGAAATCTTTTTGATTTATAAAAGTATTGTAAATTCTATATTGTAATAATCTGTTTAATAGAGTTAAATTTAAAACATTGAAGATATTACTCGCTGAAATGGACAAATACTGATTTACTAGTAGGAGAGTTGGACCTGCGCGAAATCTCGCTATTGCATTCTCACCTGAGGCTTATAAGGAATTGCGTAGACTGATAGAGGCCAGAAGAAAATGTTTTGCAGAAAGTTCAGCATCTAGTATAAGAGCAGGAAATTTGGAAAAAACTGCTAAGGAATTATATGATAAAATGACAAGAGACAGCGAAGGCATTGTGCGCTTCTCCCTCAATGGCTTAGCAAGGAAAACACACATTACGAAACAGAAAGCAAAATCACAAATCAGTTCAATAGTAAATGTATTGGGAATCACATCTTATAGTGCAGGAGGATCTTATCAGAATTTTAAGGTTATTTATGCGGTAAGGGGACATACAACCTACGGGTATTTTAGACCTGTTGGAATACAATAGATACTTATTTATACAAAACATGCAAAATAATGCAAAATGCCAATCGACAATTCCAATATGCTGAAAGCCATTGAGGATTTCCCGCAGCAGTGCAGGACTGCCTTGGACTTAGCAAAAGGAATGACTGTTTCTGGAAAAGTTGACAAGGTAGTTGTTGCAGGAATGGGCGGCTCTGCTGTCGGCGGTGATTTGCTCAAGACGTATGTGCACGACTCCAAAATCCCTGTTTTTGTTGTAAGGGATTACAAAGTTCCGAATTTTGTCGATGAGAAGACCCTTGTTTTTGCTGTTTCATATTCTGGCAACACAGAAGAGACATTATCCGCTTTTGAAGACGCTACAAGGAAAAATGCAAAGATTATTGCAGTAACGAGCGGTGGGCAGCTTGGAGTTATGGCAAAGAAAGTAATTAAGATTCCAGCCGGGCTGCAACCAAGGGCAGCCTTGGGATATCTCTTCTTTCCGGTTCTTGGCGTCTTGAATAATTCAGGAATGATTGATGTGAAAGGCGACGAAATCAAGGAGATGCTGGATACTTTGTCCAAGACTGAAGATTACAAGTCGACTGGGGAAAGATTGGCAAAAAAAATCCAAAATAAGACAGCGCTTGTTTACTCCTCTGAAGTATTTGGTGCGGTTGCTTACAGATGGAAAACACAGCTTAACGAGAACAGCAAATCTGCTGCATTCCACCATGTTTTTCCGGAGATGAACCATAATGAGATTGTTAGCTTCCAATCAATGAATAAAAAAGATTTTGCTGCAATATTCATAAGGGATAATTTTGACAATGAAAGGATAAAGAAAAGGATGGACATAACCAAGGAAATAATCTCGACAAAAGTGGATGCTGAGGAAATTTTCACAAGAGGGGATGGCATGCTTTCGAGGATTTTTTCAGGAATCTATTACGGTGATTTTGTTTCTTACTATCTGGCGATTTTGAATAATATTGACCCAACGCCTGTAAACGTCATTGAGAATCTGAAGAAAAGATTGAAGTGAAAAATTATTTCTTGGTATCTTGAGATTTCTTTGCTTTATCCATTCTCACTTGAGTGCGTAGCAGCGCTTCTTCAGGTCGTGTAACATAATGCCTTTCCTCAAGGTATGCTCCCATCCCAATTCTAAATATTTCCTCAAACTCGCTGCTTTTATCGCTCTTAATAGTTAATCTGAAATTCTGATATTGACCCACTTGTGACCAATCGCTAGGTCCATTACCTGTTAACATAGCAGCCCTTAGGGCAATTATTATCTCGTGATGCACCGGAATAACTTGTGTTCTAACCACATTTCTGAAAAGCCAATAAAAATCCCCTGTCAATCTATCGCCCAAACTGTCTTGTGCATATATCCTATAACCCCTTGTAGAACCATAATCAGCGACACGAGCCCTGCGCACTATATCCTTCAATAGTTCATTTGACATGCCTGCAAAGATATTTGCTCCACTATTTAAGAATTTTGATTGTATCCATTGCCAAGTACTAAAACGAGAGACTGCAAAAATCTTGTTACAACAACTTTTATATAACTTAAGGCATTAGCAAAACTCATGCTCATCAAATCAATAAAGCTGCATAATATCAGGAGCTATGAGGACGCTGAAATAAAATTTCCAATCGGCTCTGTATTGCTTGCAGGCGACATCGGCTCCGGAAAATCCACAATCCTGCTTGCAATAGAATTTGCCATTTTTGGGGCAAAGAAAGGAGAGCTCCCGGCTTATACGCTTCTCAGGCATGGAAGGAAAGAAGGAAGCGTTGAGTTAAGAATACACATAGACAATAAAGATATCACGATAAAAAGAACATTGAAAAGAAGCAATGAAGACATAAAGCAGGAAGCAGGATATGTGATTATGAATGGCCTGAAAAAAGACGGCACAACAGAGGAGTTAAGAGCGATAGTTCTTGAGTTGCTTGGATATCCAAAAGACCTGATCAAAAAAGGCAAGGATTTGATATACCGCTATACTGTTTACACTCCGCAAGAAGAGATGAAGCAGATCCTTTACGAAAGCAAGGAAACAAGGCTTGACACTTTGAGAAAGGTATTCAACATAGACAAGTACAAAAGAATCAAGGAAAACTCTAAGATTATCGCAGCTTCACTGAAGGAAAAGAAAAAGCATTATGAAGGGTACATTCTTAACTTGGACTACAAGATGAAAGAGCTGCAGGAGAGAAAATCTGAAATTGCGCAGCTGGAGAAAGGGATAATTGACTTAGAGCCCAAGATTGATGAAATAAAAGGCCTAATCGGCGAAAAGAAGAAGTCAATACTGGATATTGAAACTGATATGTCTGAATTGAACAAGCTGAGAAAAGACTTAAGCGTCACAGAAGCCAACCTTGCGCATTTGATCCAGCAAAACAACAGGCTCAATGAAGAGATAAAAAAGCTTGACTTGCAAATTGATGAATTGAAAAAAGATGCTCAAACTAAAAAATTGGAAGATATGCAGCTTATCACAGCTCAACTAGAACTTAAGGAAAAAGAAGCAAATGAAGCCGATGCAAGCTACAGGAATGCGATAAGGAAAATAAAGGAGTTTGAGGTCAAGACAGAGAATTCTATGGAAACAATGAAAAAGATGCAATCCCTGGAGATCTGCCCGCTCTGCGAGCAAAAAGTTGACGAAAAACACAAGCACGATGTCAATTTGAGGGAAAGCAAAAAATATGAAGATTTTCTAAGGCAATTGAAAAATCACCAGGAAGAGGAATCAAAGCTCAGCAAAGTTAAAATCGGGCTTAAAAAAGAGCTGGACTTATTGGTCAAAGAGCAGAATCATCTCAATATCCTTAAGATAAGGCTGGAGAGCATCGGCGAAAAGCAAGCCCTGAATGATGAAAAGGCCGAATTAAAGGAAAAAGTCAGGAAAGAAGTTGGGCTACTAAATGCAAAAAAAATTGGCATAAGCAAGAAAATTGAAATGTTCTCCACGCTGGAATCGAAATACAAGAGCATAAGGAAAGAGCTTGATGAGCTTATGCCTCAGGAGAGATTCCTGGAGCTTGAGAAGAAAAAATACGAGACAGAAAAGGGCTCTATCGCAAGATTCATCATCCAGATAGAAAAAGAAATCAGCGAAAAGCAAAAGGCAAAGGCAAATTTGGCCTATACGCTGCAGTTAATAAACTGGATTGACGGTTTTTTTGTCAATCTTATGGCTACTGTCGAGAAGCATGTCATGGTGAACATACACTCGCAATTCAACGAGCTGTTCAGGAACTGGTTCGATATGCTGATAGAGGACGAAACGATTAGCGTAAGGGTTGATGAGGAGTTCACCCCTGTCATAGAGCAGGACGGCTACGAAACTTATGTAGAGAACTTAAGCGGGGGCGAGAAAACGGCAGTGGCATTGTCTTACAGGCTTGCCCTCAACAAAGTGATAAATGACATTGTTGAAGGGATAAAAACAAGGGAATTGATCATGCTTGACGAGCCTACAGACGGCTTTAGCTCCGAGCAGCTTGACAAGGTAAGGGATATTCTTGAGCAGCTTAACATGAAGCAAGTCATCATTGTTTCGCACGAGAGCAAGATAGAAAGCTTTGTTGAGAACGTGATAAGGGTGGAGAAGCAGGATAGCGTCAGCGTTGTGATCTGACTCCTCCATCCTAAAAATTATAATCCTTAAAAACCGAAAGATTTAAAAAGGCTGTAGGAGTTTATTCTCTATATAACAAATGTTGGGGAATATGATGGTTTATGAAAGTAATGTCAGGAGTCTGGAAACAGTTAAGCGAGAAGACTTAGTTAGAGTCTGCTCTGACTGCGGAAGCAAGGACATTGAGTATGCCAATGAAGAGTTCTACTGCAAGAAATGCGGATTGGTTCTGGATTAAGGTTGAATAAGCTTTAAATACTACTTCTAAAAATATAACCTGGAAGGGGTGGATGATGAATTATTTTTACCTTTTGCTTATGCTTATCCTTGCAATACCAAATGTAAGCGCTTCCTGGACTACATACCAAAACGACCTGAGGAACAGCGGCTTCTCTGAAGGCACGGGCTATCTTCCTTTGGCTACATCCAATTTCTCTGTTGATGGGTTGGGAATGGATTTCCAGCCATTGGTTAGCGACTTAAACAACGACAATAATAATGAGATCACAATTTTTACAAATAATTCGTTGATTCTGTTCAATAAAGAGCTAAGCATAATAAGCCAAGCAAAAGTTGGAAGCCTATTGGGCCAGCCTGCTTTATTTGATTTTGACGATGACGAATTTGATGAAATAATATTTAATGCAAGGCAAAATTCAATTGACTATTTTTTTGCGTACACTTATGAAAATGGAAGCATTAAGCAGGAATTCAACATAACATTGCCTTACGATGCCGATTTCAGCGGCATAAAATGCCTTAATCTTGATGGCGTCAGCTCCTGCGTCTTTAAGGATAAGAAGAATTATGTCCACATAGTGGACATGGAATCCAAAATAGACAGCTATTACAACACATCTGTTTATGATGAAGCCAGGCAGACTGTTCCGGCAATAGGAGACCTTGATGATGATGGCAGCACCGAAGCTGTGTTTTGGTTTAACGAGGACAACACAAGCGGCTATGGATTCTTGGTTTTTGACCTAAGCAATAAAAGCCTTGAAACTAACTTCAACAAGACCGGATTTGTGGACAACCTATTCTTTCCGCTTGTACTTGGCTCTGAAATTTTCTCGGGGCTGTACACATTAAAAGGCCAGCCAGTTTTGGTTGATTTGAACAATGATGGCAAGCTCGAAATTGCTGCGAGCGCATTTTATGATGACTCTAAGAATGATGGAAGCTTTGTAACTGATTGGTTTACCGAGCTTTTTGTCTACAACCATAATGGCTCAAAATTATTCTCAAAATGCGAGAAAAATTTAGTAGCTCCAAGTTTGGGCTGCAATGATGGCGCCAGTACGTTCTCAAGATGGGAGGGCTCAAACCCCTTTGTGCTGGATTATGATAAGAATGGAATCAATGATATATGCTTTATAAAAGATGCCAAGACGCCGCCATTTTTTGCGCATTTTTCCTATATGGCCCTGAACTGCTACGATTACAATGGCAATGAGATTGCAAGAATAAACCTGAGCGAATTTCCTGATGGCGTATTGGGGAATGCAATGATGTCCGATATGAATAATGATGGCGAAAAGGACATAATAATATCGCATGACATTTATAATCTTAATGGAAAATCAATATTCAATATGGCCTTTTTAAATGAAATCCATCCCATAGCTGTTGACATAGACGGAAACAACGGGCTTGATTTGCTATGGACAAGGGGAAACAGGACAAAAGTCTTTCTTGACGCTGAAAATTACACAGTTGACTTAAGCGCATCACCTTCCGATATCAATTTCTTAAAATTCGATGAAACCCGTATAAATGTATCTGTTAAGATAAAAAATAATGGCCAAATAAGCGTTAAGAATGCAAAAGCGGTTATGTACAATACCGAGACTCTGGAAAATGCGACCTTTGAATTTGCAATTAGAAGTGGCCAGGAATTTGAGGTAAGCAGCGTGCTTAGCCTGGCTGAAGGGCAGAATATCATGGTCATAGCAGACTATGAAGGCATGATAGCTGAAAGCGACGAAACGAATAATTTTGCCGAAAGGGAATTTGAAGGATTGCCAAGCGTTTACATACACATGAGGCAGGAAGAATTTAACATTTTGTCGCATCTGGAGCCTGTCATTGCAGACTACATAAAAAATAGCCTGAATTCCGGGTATTATACGAGTAATGAAGCAAATGCGGATGTTATAGTCTACATAGGAAAGGAAAATGTGGTTAACAAATTCAATAACAGGAAAACCTTAGATGATTTTCAGTTCGGCTATGATTCCGGGAATATTATTTATCAGGACAGAATAGGCGCAAACCCCTACAGCGCCTTAGTTGCCGGCTTCAGGCAAAAAAGGCTTTTCGGCTCTCCTTATATTGCTGTAATGATTGCAGGAAACGATATAGAAGGGGATATCGCAGGCATTAAGGAATTTGTGAGGAACCAGGCAAGATTTCTAAATTCTGAAACTTCAATATTTGTCGATGATGAAGATGAAAATGCCATCAGGGTTTATGATTATTTCCACCTTGGAGGGAATCAGGAGCATTACAATTCGATGGACAATGAGTTCAGGAACATTGTGAGCAACGCTTTAAATGACAGGATGTACAATGAGATTAATTTTGAAGTGACTGCATCAAACGATGTTGATTTGAGGCTGAAGAACTTAAAGCCCAATATCAGCGATGATTATCTGGAATACTTAAGCTCAAATGGGATGCCTGTTGAGATGCCGGTTGTTTTGGCTCGAGGAATCCATAGCAATCTAACTACTTGGGAGAATTTGGCATCTGAATTAGCCAATACAGGCAGAGACACTTGGATGATTGAAATAACAGGCGGGCCTGAAGAAGAATGTGACGAGTGCCCCAATTACAATTTTTCAGATTTAACTGATAATTATTGGCCGACATTGATCAATGGCGTGTTAAACCTTACTGGCAGAGAAAAAATACAATATGTGGGGCACAGCAATGGCGGAAGAGTTGCTATCGTTTCGCTGGAAAATGGAGCTGTTGATTCCGACAAAATTGAAACATTGATTGGCGTAGCAGTGCCAAGCGCGTTTGAAGGCTATTCCACTTTTGGAAATTATTTTGGAAAGTATGGAGGGCAGATAATGGAAGAACTTGAAGGAGAAAGTCATGTGAGCATGACGGAGATTGGCAGTAAAATGGAAACCATATGTTTAAACAAAGGCGATTTTGGATGCTTTATCCTTACTAAAGGTTTAAAGTCAGATAACAAAATGTCATTCAACACAGACAAGCAATATTATTTATGGGTCAATAACCTGAGTGACGAACATATAGGCAAAAATCTGCAATTGGATAATTTTTACATTATTCAAGGCTGGATTGTCGATAATAACATAACAAATGTTTCGCATGACTTCATTGTGACAGAACAGGATGAAAACGCAATCTACGACAACATTATATCGGCTAATAAGAAACATTACAAGCTTTGGGGCGCACACACAGCCGGATGGAATTCTGCGTCTGTCCCAGACAGAGACCTGACCAAAAGTATTATAAAGGACGCATTAAATAAAAAACCATTAAATAGATATGAATCAAATGAAATCAACTCAACTTAAAAAAGAAAAAAAGAATGAAGAAATAAAAAATAACACTCTGAAAAACAGCATAATCGCCGGAGTGATTGGATTTTTTTCTTGGTTGTTGATTTTTGTTTTCTGGGTGCCAATAATCTCTCTAGTTGAATTTGGATATTTTCGTAGTTTAAATCCTTTGCAAGTCTTAATGATATGGAATGTGTACCCCCAATCCCTCTTCGTTGGTCTTATCTTCTTCCTCTTCTTCTACCTAACCCTAAAATACAAACAAAAAGTGATAATGTGGCTGGGGATAATACTGTATGGACTGTTTTATTTAGGGTACTTGTTTCTGCTGTTCTTTTTTAGATTTACTGATCTATAAAAATAGCCCTATTTGGCTTTTTGGTTTATAAGTTTAAAAAACCTTAAATGAGCATCTCGCAAACTTAAAGGAAAAGTTCACCTAACGTACAGAGCAAGGCGACCTTTGGCTCGAAGTGAGAAATTTTTTCCTCGAATTTTGAGGCAACCCGCAAAATTCAGAGTTGAAAAA
>CAZMBY010000033.1:0-13703 GCA_964564925.1 uncultured Methanosarcinales archaeon | reverse complement strand
TATGGAAAAGTTCCCAGAAGCCTTGGCATTGAAGGAGAGGATAAATTCATGGGGAGGGGAGTTTCAACTTGCGTAACATGCGATGCTCCTTTATTCAAGAACAGGGATGTTACTGTCATAGGAGGGGGAAATTCAGCTGTTGAAGGAGCCTTGGAGCTTGCCACAATAGCAAGAAAAGTCTATATCATACACAGAAGAGACTCCTTCAGGGCTGATGAAATAACCGTGCAGAAATTAAAAGACAATGCAAATATCGAGCCTGTTCTTAATAGCGTTACTCTAAAAGTAATTGGGGACAAAAATGTTGATGGCGTCTTGGTTGAAAACATTAATACTAAAGAACAAAGAGAGATTAAGGTTGAGGGCATTTTCATAGAGATAGGATACATTGTTGATACATCATTTGTCCAGCACCTTGTCAAAGTAAATGAAAAGAAAGAGATAATTGTGGACGACAGGGGAAATACTTCATGCCCGGGAATTTTTGCATGCGGAGACATAACTCCTGTGCCGTTCAAGCAGACGGTTATTGCAGCAGGAGAAGGGGCAAAAGCGGCCCTTGAATGCTACAGATGGATGACAGGAGGAAAAGGCGCTGTGTTGGATTGGACGCACTAGCTTAAAATGATAACATTAAAAATTGGCGATAAGGCTCCAGACTTCAATCTGAAGGACCAGAATGGAAATTATGTGAAGCTATCAGGCTTAAAAGGAAAAAAAGTAGTGCTTTATTTCTATCCAAAAGACGACACACCGGGATGCACAAAAGAAGCGTGCGATTTAAGGGATAATTTAAATAATTTGAAAAGAATGAATGTGGAGGTTGTTGGCATCAGCAACGATGACGAAGCATCACACAAAAAATTTGCCGAAAAATATGATTTGCCTTTCAGGCTTTTGTGCGATACAGACAAGCAAGTTTCAAAAGCATATGGAGTTTATGAGCTGAAGGAGAAATTCGGAAAGCAATATTATGGCATTACAAGGTCAACTTTCATAATTGACAAGGATGGAAGGATTGAAAGCATATTTTATAAAGTGAATCCAGAAGGGCATATTGGAGAGATCATGAAAGCTGTGAAAGGGTGATTAAAATTTTGAACAACAAAAAAGTGATTATATTTGCTGAAAATATTTATGAGGACTTGGAGCTTTGGTATCCAAAGCTAAGGCTCATTGAGGAAGGGGCTAGAGTGGTAGTTGCAGGGACTGGAGAAAAAACATACAAAGGAAAAAATGGCTATCCGCTTGAAGTTGACGGAAACATAAAGGATTACAAGGCAAAGGATTTTGATGCTGTTGTCATCCCTGGGGGATATGCTCCTGACAAATTAAGGCGATACAGGGAAGTTCTTGAATTTGTAAAGGAGATGCACAAAAATGGAAAAGTGATTGCTTCAATCTGCCATGGCCCTTGGGTTCTTGTAAGCGCAGGCATTTTGAAGGGCAAAAAAGTTACGTGCGTCAGCGCAATAAAAGACGATGTCATTAACGCAGGCGCCCAATACTTTGACAAGGAAGTTGTTGTTGATGTAAACATCATAACATCAAGAAAGCCTGATGACTTGGGAGCATTTTGCAGGGAGATTATAAAGGCTTTAAGTAGGTAGAACTCAGAAATATTCTTTATAAATGTGGTTTAAAATTGGCGGTAAGTAAAGGCAAAGTTTATGTCTTTGATAATTCTTTATTGAACATGCCTTGTCCGAGATTGATGATTGGGCTGAATAGTTTGGTTATGGCCTTGCACTCTTAATATTTTTAAGCAGGCTGCGCAGCTGGAGTTTTATCTGCCCTCTTATGTGAACCCCTAAACAATGTGGAGCCAAAATCGTAAATTGACCTGTAAAGCCCTGAAATACCATTGCCTAATCTCCTGATTGCATTAGCTGCAACAACACTGTAAGGAGTTTTATCTTTTTCTTTAGCTGTTTCCTTGCCATCGCCAGCTATGTATTTCTTGAAGATATAGCTTTGGATTGCAATTGATGGTATCTGCCATGGCCCAGGCAAAAATGTAGTTAAATAGGTTGGAATTGAAAGCCACAGAATGACTTTTTTTGTCATTTTTCTGTAATTTTGCTTAAAATTTTCTGTGATGCCAGATAGTGAGTTTTTCCTTAAAATGTGATCTGAAGCAATGTAGTATAGGTTAGCTGCAGCCTGCCATAATGGTATAAGGGCGGCACGTGCATAAACATTTAAGTCGCTGATGGGGCCAAGCGTATATTTGGCAAATGCTGCAAAGGATGCGCCGGCAATTGAAGCAATTCTTGCATATCTTGAACTTTTGTCTTTCTCTCCCAGATAGAACGCTGCTGATGTAGCAGCTGCATCATAGCCTCCCATATATTGATCAGCAACCAAAGGAGCTGCCGCTGCTATGCCGATGTTGGCAATTGATTTAGCTGCACCGGCAATTTCCTCAAGAGGACTAATGATTTTTGTAGCTTTATCTTTCTCCTCTGGCTGCGGTGTGCTAATTTTTTGATCTATTGTTTGTGCCATATTCCCTCAGTTTAATTTATGCCCTTCGCCCAGCTGTTGCAGGAGCTGGTTGTTTTTGCGGAGCCCTGTACACCTCTCCCAGAAAGCTGTTTATTGCCTGGCCTGCCCTTAGTGGTAAATATGACATATTATAGAAGAATTTTTGCATTGCCCTGCCAGCGATAACATAATATGGAGTCTTATCCCTTTTCTCGTCTTCTTTTAAATCGTTTTTTTTAGGGGCTCCGAATAATGTGAAAATATATTGTAGAGTAGCTGCTACGGGAATCTGCAAATAAGCAGGGACAAAGAAAATGTTTAATAGGCTAAAAGGCAGGATTTTTTTCCAAAATGTTTTTAGCGTAGGAACATAGTTATCCTTGAGGTATTTGCCAAGCCCTTTGAAGCTTAGGTTTCTCACCATGTAATCAACAGTTTGGTACAATCCAATAAAAGCAGGAGCCACCAATCCTCCAAATGCAAGTCCTCTTGCAGCATAGCCTGCCAGGCTGTCAAGAGATATCTTATTGATGTATTCGAATGCGTAATGGCTTGGCCCGCTTATCCCTGCACCAATGATTAAGGATTTTGAAATTTCGCCGGCAGTGATTTTTTTGCCTCTCTTAAAGTTTGTTGTGGCATCCCCAAGCACCTGAACACCAGAAAGGATTGCAGTGTCTCTGGCAAGCTCTGGAGCCACTATTGATTGTGTTACCGGAGCCAAAGCTGCTATCCCCAATTGAGTTACTTTTCGCACCATCTGCAGAAACTCATTAAATGTGCTTCTTAAAATAGAAATCTGTTTCTTTTCCTGTTTTTCTGTGCCCTTGACTTGGTCTTCCAGTTTTTCAGCCATTTTCTGCCTCTAGCATTTTCTTCACAGAGTATTCGACAAAATGGCTTTTATTCCTGTATTTGCCGCTGGAAAGGGCCTTGCCTATTTCATTCACTAGCTGCTCATCAATTGTCACACTAAGCTTTTGCTTCATACTACCCCGGCGTATAAGGTAGTGTACTCCACTGCCATTTTTAAAGTTTTCTATTTATTATCACTTTGAAATAGTAACATGTAAATAAGAGTAGAATAAGTATTCTATACCAAAAAACATATATACCAAATAGTATAATAATTACAATAGAAAGTTTTAAATAGATTTCTATTTTAAATGGTATATTAATTTTTAAATTATATACCAAAAAGTATAATATCAAAAGCGAAATGTTTTTATATTATCAGTATATAGTCCATTTGGTATAGAGGTTTAAATTTGGCCAGAAAAGAGGTTTTGATTAGAAGAGATTACTACTTAGATTTGCTAGACAGGAACACTTCTTCTTTCAAAAAAGGCAAAGCAAATCATATTGCACTTCTTGGCCCGAGAAAATCAGGCAAGACGCTCATTGTTAAAGAGCACATAAGAAATGTCAAAGACATCGTTCCTGTTTACGTTGATTTGGCAAAAATCAGCCTGAATCCTGAAAATTTCTCAATAGAGTTTATCGGCAATATAGTTTTTCACTATCTCAAAAAACCATTAATCTCGTACAAAAACTTCCTTCAGCTTGAAAATCTTTTAAAGATTGAAGAGGAACTGAAAGGCAAAAGTGCATTTTCCATCATAAAAGCCGTTGAGAATGAATTATTAAAGATAAAGCCTGACCAAAAGATGCTTGTTGAGTCTGCATTCAACTTTGGCGAAACGCTTGGCAAAGACGCCAATAAGAAATTTCTCATTGTTCTTGACAATATTGAGAATCTGCTTGACTTGAACAATTTCTCCCAAATCAAGGACGTAATGTCAACAATCAATCTTGATGCTGCTAATGTCATCTATTTAGCGACTAGTTCTTCTGTTAAAGAATCCTTGAGTATCTTAAAAAGGTTTGAATGCTACGAAATAAAGAATCTTGACAAAAATGAAGCGACAGAATTGGTTAAATCAATCATTGAGAAGGCTGAGCAAAACACAATAAATGAGATATACTCATTGGGATATGGCCATCCCTTAGTAACCATATCAATTTCCAAGAGATACAATGAAGTCAAGAATGCCAAAAAATCATTCTTATTGGAATTACTGCAAAAAAACAGTTCACTTTACAATTTTTGCAGCGATTCCTACAATTATTACTGCAACAGGGCCAGAGGACAGACTCTTCTGAAGACTATACTGAAAGCAGTTGCAAATGAAGAGCTTCGCTTGAGCGAAATCGCAAGGAAGATCTACAGGAGCGCTCCTGTCACAAAAAGCATCCTTGAAAGATTAATGGATGTTGATATAATCTACAAGAAAGACAACAAGTTCTATTTTGCCGACAACGTGTTGAGGCTTTGGCTCAAGCTGACTTCCCAAGGCTATGAGTTTGATGATGTTCCTGACGATAAAATACTGGAAGAGGCCATGAAAGAGATATGAGCAAGAATAAATTTGTTTGGGTGAGTGCATTGGTTTTGCTAATCAGTGTTCCTGCTGCCTTTGCTCAGGATTCATTTTCAGGAAACCCATGGCTCTTCTTGGCTGTGAACTCTGTCATCATATGGATAATCTTGTTTGCTCTTCAATCTGTGATGATGCCCAACAAGCCGGAGAAAGAAAAAGTTTTCGTTTGGATTGTGTCTTTTGTTTTGTCGATTATATTGGCATGGGCTTTTGTTGGAGGCAGCGGATTTATCTGGCAAGTTGGATTGTTTGCGCCCTTGTTCAATCTAAAGGTTTTAGTCAACACAGTTTTGATTGCAGGAATTGGTTATTTCAGCCTTGGATTGTTAGGCATGAAACTTGAGTCAAAGCAGGCAAAGATAGGTTCTGCTGTCTTGGTGATACTGGTTTCATTCATGATAGCGTATAGGATTGAGGGCTTTTTGTGGGAAAGCCAAAGCTGGGTGACCCTTTATAACTACTTGCTAGGTCCAGATGGGCTTCTTAGGCCTGACAATCAGAAGCTATGGGTCTTTGGGTCATTTGCAGTCTTATTGTCATGGTTCTTTATCGGCTACTTGAAGCTTGGTGGAGAAGGCGCACCAGCAGGAGGAGCAGCTGGCGGAGGCGTTAACAACAAATTGTCCATTGCTTTGGGTATCATACTTGCAGCTTCCATTGCAAACAATGGCGTCAGCACAGATATGGCTATTAAAGTCGGCGAGATAATCTTCATTTTGATGATAGGAAGGCAGCTGTCTTCTTCCGGCAGTGTTCCAGGAGGGTGGGTTGCATCCCATGTTGTTGCAGCATTCCTCGTATTCTGGGCATCCTACTCTATATTTGGCATTAGAAGTTCATTTGGATTTTATTACCAAAACCTAGTGCCAGGGCTAACCCCATCATTTGATAATGCATGGAAAGCAGTATTGAATCTTGTTGTCTTCATCATAGTTTATAGGATACTCAGAAGAAAAGCACCAGCGCCAGGTCCAGCAGCAGGTGGAGGAGGTCCTTAAATGGACATAAAGCGAATTTGGGGCAATATGTCATGGGTAACAACCATAATAATAGCTGCAATAGTCACATTGCTATTTGACTACTTTGTTACAAAACTTTGGGTTACCACCGCTAAACTCTCAATTGGTGTTGGAGGGGTTGCTGCACTAATCATTATCACATTCCTTGTACTCCAAGGCCACAAAGGAGAAGTAAGGGCAAGAATGCGCAGGGAAGCAAAAGCTAGAATTGGTAATATTATACTAAAAAAACTGAAGAGGAACAGGCTTACAGCCAGACTTGTCACTAATTTCCTTGGTTGGAAATACCAAGCACATGAAGGTGAACTTCTTCCGATTCTTAAAGATCTCAGGCTTGAGATATACACTTTGATGAATTGGATTTTAAGACACGAAATCTATAATGCAAAAAGTGCTGTTACTGCAGGCTTGATCCAGAAATTTGGTGAGATAGAGGAGAAAATGGGAAGTGTTGCATACGACGAAGCAGAACTGCATGAAGAAATGAGAAAATGGGTTGAAGGAGGTAATGTTGTGCTAAGAGACAATAAACTGGTGGTAGAGAACGGTGAATTGGGCATTGCCAGAAAAAATATATTCATTTATGAATTAATGTCAGAATTAAAAGGTATGTTGGAAGGTGATTTGACTCGTAAGGCACCTGACGAAAGTAGAATTGAGGAGGAGGTACTAGGTTATGCAGAGAGGCAACGCAAAAGTTTTGTAGCAAACAAAAAAGGCCAATTGGTTGCTGCTTACGGAGGCTATAAGACAGTAGTTGATCGGTTTAAGATATACAATCTTTACTATGCATATAGGCTATATTTCCTAGACATGTACAATATGTATGGTCAATATGTCAGGGGATTTTGTTTTGCACGAAAAGATGCAGTTCCATTTTTGTATGAAGTTGAAATAGTCGAGGGCAGCGACAATGGAATACAAAAGACAATCAATTGGGAAAGTGCAACAAAAAGAGGAAGTTCGGCTCCTATAGCTAGTGAGCCTGGGTCAGGAGGTTTAAGAGTTGAGGTAAATCTATTTGGTTATGTGGTAAGTGATATAAATAAAATACAGATTTTAGGAGAACCTCCGCAAGCCAATGGCAACTTCTTCGTTAGAAGATACAGAAAAGAAGATATTGTTTTTACATACTCTGACCAAGCCAAATTTTCAGAAATTGTTACTTGGTCGTATAATGACTGGAAATTTGATGTTGAAGACATGAAAAAAGGTATATGGCATCCTTACTCAAGATCCATGGCAGATTATGGCCCAATAATAGGAAAAGGGTACCTTAAGTTCGATGCAAGAAGATGGAAATACCTCCTTCTAGATGCCCCGACATTCAAAAAATTGCTGCATCCTAGAAATGATACAGCTTTTGACAGGGAAGCCCTAAAAAATCCAGGTTTTTTCAAATATTGGGGAAGGAAAGACTATTTTGACCCAAGCCCAGCGAGCCCTCTTAATAAACCAGCAAATCCTTATCCAACTATCTCAATTGATGGATTATGGGATTTCATAATAAGAGTGGCTATGAAGCATTCAGATAATACTGATTTGGTGAAGGACACATTGAATAATTATTTTAGGATGCAATACGAAGAACTAAAATTTGTAACTAGCGAGAAAGGTGAGAAATGATGGTTGAAATTTCCGGGAAGGATACAATTAGAACTGACGAAACAAAAGTAGGTGACAATTCAAATATCGGAGGCATCAGCATTAGTGACAACTCCACTAAAGCAAAAACAACGCTTTTAGACAATCACACAGTCGAATTTACAGAACAAGCACTTAATCTGTATGACAATTTACAGGTTGCATTGTATGGGATTGATTCTATAATGAATGATGAAAAAAAATTACGAATTAGTGCCTATGATTACAGGTTCTTGTCTTATCTTAAAGGGTTGGTAGATCAAATCAAGGCTGGAAAATTATCAACTGGAGCGTTTGGCGAGATCTTAAATCAAAAATTAGAAGGAATCAAAGCAAGCAATCCTGAATTGGCGCAAGCCATAGAGACAGAGTTGGTGAAAAAACTGTCAAAATACGGACTTAGCGGTACGGAGCAATCAAAGGTTCTACAAACTTTATCTGCAGGCATAAGCGAGCCGGAAAAATTGGCGGGAAGAATTGACGTTCTTCAAGACTTTGCAGAAAGAAAATTGGGTGATGGAGAATTAAAAAAACAGATTCTGAGTAGGCTAATACTGATTCAAAGGTATCTTGGCGAGGCTAATGCTTTGAATTATTGTGTGCCTGATGCAAATAGCTGGAATTTACACGTGCATGATGACATAACTTTTTTCACGAGCAGGCTGGATGGGTATTTCAGGGGGGATTTATTCCAGGATCACAAAGGGAATGTCATTCCAGGAATAGATAATTACAGGGATGAAGAATTGAGAAAAGCTGTTTTTGAAAGCAGGGAAGTAAAAGAACTTTTCAGGACAGCTTCTTTCACTCATAGAGTTGGAGAGCAAGTTGCATATATTTCAAGATTGGTGGCTTTCTTGCAGAGAGATATTGATACAAGGACCAATACTTGGAAAAGTGTGGATGCAACACGGGAGTTTTATCAACATATGGACAGATATGCTGACACTTTCAAGACGGAATTCTTGGACAATCCATTCGCAAGCTATCTGTTGTCCAACAAAAAAAAGATAGGGGAACAGCCATTCAAATGGATTGCAATATTGAATGGAATGAAAGGCCGCTTGGAAGAATTAATGAGACGCAAAGGTATGGTTATCACAAATACAAAAAATTATATAGTTGGCGTATTTGGACAAAAGATTGAAGATTTAAGACAAAGGATTAGACGATTAGCATTGCAAATCAACCAGTTGATAATGTCTGAAAGCGGAGATATTGACTGGGTGAAGAAAATTGAAGAGGGCTTAAGAAAAGTCGAGAAAATTGTCAACAAGCTTTGGAAAGACAGGAAAAGAAGATTCATTCTTACTTTAGAAAAAATTGAAGATGTAAGCGCCATAGCCAAAGAGCATATGCAGTCCATAGTGGAAATGACAAGCGTTGATGAAGAAGCGAAAGCTTTCGCACAGAACAGCAAAGGTATTGTTGATTTCTCAGATCATCAAAAGCAGGTTATTCAAAGGGTGGGTACCCCTAATTCTCAAAAAATCCCATACCTGATAATGCTTGATTTTGATTTTACCAGGATTGGTGATTTATATGAAGAGTTAGATGCTGCTGAGGAAGAGGTAAGAGAAAAAGAAAGAAAGCTTGAAGCACTTGATTTAACACCAACGAAAATAGCTGTTGAAAGTTGTGTAAAGTGGCATTTAGATGTATTTGATTGGGCGGCAAAAAGGTTAAATATTAATATTTCTTCGCTAATAGAAACTTCAAATAGATTCTTGAGGGAGCATTATGGCTGATCAAACACCTAAAAGAGGAGGTATTTTTGCCAGAAGAAAGACTATTGGCAAGACTTTCTTACGTTTTCTGGGATTCAAAAAAGTAAGATACGGGTCAGAGGCGAATATCCAGGATATGGGCAGCTACAGAGAACTTGAAAATATGAGAGTCTTTGGCCAATCATTTTTCGACGTTGTTGGACAAATAAACAAGAATATGGTGGAAACTGAAAGAAGGTGGGATGGTGGCCCTGGATATGAAGAATTAAACGCTAGTTTAAAGAAAAGCCAAGTGATTGAGCTATATTCCAAATTAGGAAGTAAAAAAGAAATTAGTTCGAGCATAGGCCCTTTTACCAATAGAGCTGCACTTGAGCTTGAAGGTAAAATTGCGAATCAAGGAACTGGATTTGTTGGATACGATGAAATTCCTTTTTCAATAAGTTTGAGGCACGTTACGCCTGGGGCCAATCCTAATGGTCTAAAATTTAGCCTTCCTAAGGATATCACTATTAAGCACAATGAAAGAAGGGAATATAAAGTTGCTTACTTTGGGTACAGGAGGTCTCCTTATTGGAGCACGCTTGAAAGAGATATTAACGAAATTTGCGACAAAGTTAAAGAGAGGGGCACGCTCAGCTTAAACGACGAACAAAAACAGATATTTTCTGCCAATATAGAATTCATACGAAAGAAAATCCAAGCATTTAGGGATGTTCTTGCAGATGAATTGGGAAGTTTTGATGAATCCCACAGGTCTGCTCTTACCGGAGAAGAAGGGGTGTTAGGCCTTCACAATACAGCAGAGAGGCGGTTTAGGCCACAATTACTGGGCTTAGCATTGGACGATAATCAAGTTTATTACACTCACACTTACAAGATTATACAACCTAAAGTCTATAAAGATGGGCTTTTAGAAGCAGAGTTGCCAGAGTCATTCAAACAAGGAGATGAAGTTGCTCCAGGGCTTGACAAAAACGGCTATCCATTGGAAGTAGGAGACGGTAAAACTTTTTTCAGCGGCAGAGGCTCAAGGGAACTTATGGAAGAAGGGGTGGTATTAATAGACTTTTATGAAGGTCGTTCTCCTAATGGTGGTGAAGTTCGCAAAGTTTCTCCTCAGTTTATTACTGATGTAGATTTACTTGACCTGGCAGTATGGATTTATACTGCCCATGACGCATACAGGGATGACTTGAGAGACGGCAGGTATCATGAGAAATCAATCTCTATAATGGAGCTTATAATGAGTGAGCTTAAGGTTAAAGGCCATCCTCAATCCTTGAGCGACATCAAAAATGGCAATCACGCAAAAATAAATATGAAACTCAACAAACTTCCAGCTGCATTAGAGGCTACATCGTTAAGACCAAGTAGTGATCCTAACTCTGTTAAAATGACTATTGAGCCATCTCATTTAAATCCAGCATTTGACCTTAGAGCGCCAGGAAGAACTCTTCACAGAGGGAGAAAGTACTATTATGATTTGCAGGAAAACATATTCAATGAACAATCAAAGGAGCCAACTATCACGACAAGAGGGGCTGCTTTGTACATTTTACATAGGGTTATTCAAGATACAAAATATTGGGGTGGAATGAACGATCCTAACAGAACTGGTGTTATAGAAGTCCTTGAAGCTATCGGCAGAATCATCAATGGATATGATATTGGACCTAATATTGGTTATTATATGGAGAAAGGGGAAGCTAAATTGAAAGTATGGGGAAAGGATTTACCAATAAATCCGTTTAGACCAAAAAGAGGAACGTAAATCATAAACATTTACTTCAAACCATTGTCAATCAAAAAACCAATACACAGAGGAAGAAAATTATATTATGACCTGCAGGAGAATATTGCCTTACCACATAATCAATCTGAAGAACCTACAATATCGACAAGAGGCGCTGCACTATTCATATTGCATAGGGTTATAGAAGAGACTAAGTATTTTAGGGATACAAACGAGCCAAGCCTATCTGGAGTTATTCAAGTTCTGGAGGAAATTGGGAGGAGAACCGAAGGCTACGATATAGGACCAAACATAGGATACGATGAAGCCACTGGAACTCTGAAAATTTGGGGCCATCCATTAACTATAAACCCTTTCAAGCCGCAGCAAAGACGATAAATCAATTTTTAATTATTACTTTTTTCTCTCTTCAAAATAAGTATGATTTTGTCGCAGGAGACAAGGAATTCAAGATTTTTATGGACGTCAATATTTTTCCTTTCTTATTTATCCATTCATACCAACTCCTCAGCATACTTCATCGCTTCCTTTGCATCTTCTAAACTTAAATTAAGCTTTACATTATATTCTTCAAGCAAATCCAAAAACTCGCCTAAAGAAAGCCCGGAAAGCTTTGATGCAAGCCCCAAGCTGATTTTTTTCTGTTTGAAGAGCTCAATAGCCTTTAATTTTTTTCCTTCTTCTACCAGTTCCCTCACTACCTCTGACCTGTTTTCATTTAATAGTTCGCTGAAATAATCGAGTTCTTTTAATTTTTTCAGCCTCACTGATATTATTTCCATTTTACCTCACCATGCCCTTAAAATAGTCATAAACTTCCTTTGAATACCTTCCATATCCCTGGATATTTTCTAATTTATCCAAAGCTTCCTCATTACTTATTACTTTTTTCTTAAACAATATTACAGCTATTGCCATTGCAGATATAAAAGGTACACCATTTATTTTGCATAATTTCATGAGTTCCTTGTCATCAGTCAAAATTGCATCATTCACATTTTGCCTAAACAGAGCAAAAGTCGACGCCTCGCCTAAATCTATTTTAAACTGTGTAATCAAACCCAAAAAAAATTTTTCTTTTATTATACAGACTTTTATTCTTCCTTTTTCAACTTCCTTTTTGATTAATAAATTCTCAAATGAGTTCTTTTGGAATATTTCTTCATAAACAATGTTTGATATACAAATGTTATTGACTGTGTCCAAAAACTTTTGGAAAAGCGTTGCCTTTGTTATCAAAATGATTGTTGAGGAATTTGAAACAAACATGTATACTTTTGTATACATTTGTAGTATATAAACCTTTCTATTTAATGTATCAAATCACTTATTTTTAGCTTATACTTATGGCCCCTGTTACAGGATTCGAAGAAAATGCTATTGCTCAAGTCTATTATTCTTAAATAATAAACATTTAATTAAAAATATCAAATATTAAATTCTAAAAATAAAATGGAAAACTTTAAATATAAATAGATAGATTGAGAATAAAAGTCGTTCATTAATTAATAATAAACAATGCTCTCCCTATCAGACAACGAATTTCATGTAATCAACTTCTTAATTAGAAACTTCCATGAAAAGCTGACTATAAGGAATATCGCGCAAAGGCTTGAATTCAGCCCTGCCGGGGTTTTCAATATTCTAAAGAAGCTTGAAAAGGAAGGCATTGTTGTTGGAGAGAAGCTCGGAACTGGGTTGTTTTACACCTTAAACCTGGAAAACAGGATTTCTGAATATTTATCGAGAATTGTCTTGCTTTATTCAGGGAAAAAAACTGAATTTGATATTGAAAGACTAAAGCAGGCAAATGCTGCAATTCTGGAAAACAAAAATTTATTGATTGTAACGGACAATGTAACCATCATTGATGTTTCTATTCCCAATTTGAACATAATCACTAAAACAGAAGATGAAGTAACGGCTTTGCTAAGAAAAAAAGATCCTGCAATGCTCCAATTCCTGAAGGATGGAGTTGTGTTATTTGGCGAGGATAGGGTTGTGGAGATAATAAAAAACTGCATTTCGAGGTTTTGAAAAATGAGAAAACTTAACAAAAAATCATTTTGGATTTTGGCATTATTTTTCTTGTTCATAGCATCAAATTCATACGCTGAGCTTTCAGATGCATTAAGTGAAGGCTTCTTAAGAATAAACGATTTTTTCGCGTCAGAGCAATACCTAGCTTATTCCAAGCTCATAGACTTCCTGTTTTTTTCGCTGTTATTCATATCTGTGTACTTGATCGGGGTAAAGTACGCGTTCAAGCAAGTCAGCAGGCCGGAGAAAATGATTGCAGTCATTCTTGGGCTGATGAGCGCATTCCTGATGACAGCAAACAACTACTCCATAATTGATTTGCTTCCCTACACTCCCACTTTCCTGTACATATTCTTATTTGTTGTTTTTTGGCTTATCCTGAAGGGCATTCAAAGCAAGTTCCTGCGCTTCATAGTAGCCTTGCTCCTGACGCTTGCAGCCATCTTAGTGGCTGAAAATTTGATTTACACAAATCCTGATGAGCTGTTTAAAACATTCACAGTTTCAGCGATATTTGTCAAAAACCACCAGTCGAAGACTGGTGGCATGAATAGACTATCACATTGCGTGGTTTTTGAGCACAGTCGGA
>CAZMBY010000032.1:0-14326 GCA_964564925.1 uncultured Methanosarcinales archaeon | reverse complement strand
ACAGTTTCTGCCATTTGTATACAATTGTGGTAACTTGTATATAAATTTTTTGGTTCTGATTAAACTGATTGGGGAATGAAAGAAAAATGATACCATGGAAGCTGCAGCTAACAAAGTTATTACACTAAAATGCCTTAACGACTTGTTAAAGTGTTCCATAATTATTAAGTATGGGTGTTGCTTTTTAAATCTTGAGCCTGATTATAGAACAACCATGCTAAGTAGTATACCGCAAAATTAAATACTGACACAGATTCCTAGATTACCATGTACCAAATAAAGCAGCTCCCGTCAGATTTTATAGTAAATGAAATCAGCAGCGTGCAAACTGAAAGCAATGGGCATTATGCGTACTTTGTCCTCAAGAAAACAGGCTATACGACAATGGGCGCGTTGGGGCTTCTCTCGGAAAAATTCAAAATCTCATTGAGGCATTTCGGATTTGCCGGCAACAAGGACAAAAACGCAATAACAGAGCAAAAAATATCCATTCTCAAAGGCAGGAGGGATTTTGAGAAGATAAATTTAAGGAACATTGAATTGAAGTATTTGGGGAACGGCAAAACTCCAATTTCTTTGGGCGATTTGGAAGGGAATGATTTTGTAATAACAATTAGAAGCCTAAGCGAAGAAGAAACAAAAAAAATCCAAAAGCTTGAGAATAAAAAACTGAAGATTCCAAACCTATACGGCCCTCAAAGATTCAGCAGGAACAATCATTTGATTGGAAAGGCGATAATAAAAAGGGATTTTAAGGAAGCAATCAGGCTAGTTCTGGAGAATAACGGAATAATTGAAAAAAAGATTGGAGAATTTCTGAGAAATAATAAAAACAATTATATTGGGGCCTTGAGGCTCATTCCTCTGAAGACACGGGCATTATTTGTCCATTCTTACCAGTCTTTTTTGTTCAATAATATCCTCAATGAATTCATCAGGCTAAAAAAGAAGCCAAATCAAATGAAAATACACTTAATGGGCTTCGATTTTCAAGTATCTTCAATAAAGGATGTTAAATTAAGGGAGATGTTCAAAAGTATCATTGAGGAGGAAAATATATCTCCCCGAGATTTTGTGATAAGGCAGATGCCAGAGCTGACCTGTGAAGGCACTTTAAGAGATTTATTTTTTTATTTAACATTCAGTGTATTGTATATTGCTGATGACGAATTGAATGAAAGCAAGAAAAAGGTCAGAATAAATTTTCCCCTTGCAAAAAGCTGCTACGCTACTGTTGCTTTGGAATTTCTCTTTCAATCACCTTTACAACAGAATTAAAGACCTCCTTTGGCTTTGGGGCTGCATCAATGTCAACAATCATCTTTTTCTTCTTGTAATAATCAATTAAAGGCGACGTTTCTTCATTATAAACCTGTATTCTTTTCTTAACCGTGTCGGGCTCATCATCTTTCCTAACAGCAAGGAGATTGCCGCATTTGTCGCAGACATCCTTCTTTTTTGGCTTCATGGTAATCAAATTGTACAGAGCGCCGCACTTCGTGCAATTTCTCCTGGAAGTCAGCCTCTTTACGATTTCCATTTCAGAGGTAACCAAATTTATAACAATGCTTATCTTTTTCCTTAATTTCCATAAAGCGTTTTCCAGAAATTCTGCCTGGTCAATTGTTCTTGGATAGCCGTCAAGTATGAAGCCGTTCTTGCAGCTCTCCTGCCTAAGTCCCTTCTCAACTACTTTGTTTACTACAAGGTCAGGCACAAGCAACCCCTTTTCCACATATTGTATCAATTCGCTGTTGCCACTCTTTATCTCGTTCCTGAAGATATCGCCAGTTGAAATGTGGGGTATATTGTACCTTGCAGAAAGGGTATCCGATAAAGTGCCTTTTCCTACTCCAGGCGGCCCAAATATTATTAATTGCATCTTAACCTAAGTAACCTAAATCGTCTTTTATGTCTGCCTCTTCGGTTTTCCATGAATCTCTCATCTTCTTGACAAACCTTAGCAATTCCTGCTTAAGGGCCTTCATCTCATTAAACAGGCTATTCACAAAATCCGCTTCCTCCTTTTCGTCATGGATTAGGGAAACTTGTATAGATTGCCTGTTGTAGCCCATTAATCTTGTGTACAGCCCGTACATCTGCTTCTTTTCATCATCATCGAAGTACCTTGTTTCGTGCATCGCGTAAAGGTTCGATGTGTCTGGCTGCAAAACCTCCTCAAGTATTGTTGAGTAGAATTCAAGCTTTTCAGCAATTCTCCTGATGATATTCCTAAGCAGGAAAGTTGTATCTTCCAGATCGCTTATTTCGAACTCAAAGTCTATATCCCTGAATTCCGGAAGTTTGAGCTTCTTCCTTAATTCATTATACTTCTTTTCTATTTCGTTGTTTGGCATTCTATTGTACTGGTTTTTGTATTAATCACTAACTTTTAAAGGTTCTTATTTTATGAAATCTTGCCGAAGGGATGTGAAAAAAGATTTAGGTTATTTGGCAAGAGTAATAGAAGGAAATTCAAGAAAAGCATGTGAATGGCAACAAGAAAAATCCTGCCATCGTAGATATTAATAAAGCCTCCGGCCGGAGTTGCACCGGCGACCTTCTGATTGCTTACATGTATACAAGTCAGACGCAATAGCTACTATGCTACGGAGGCACAAGTAGATTGAGTTTAAAAGTTTTATTTAAATAAGTTTTGCAAATGCTTCCTGTATTTGTATGGTTAAATTTATAAATGGTTTTCCATAAATTCTGTTTTATGGTACTAAAGTTATATCATCGCGTAGGGGAAGGCGTACGGATAACTGATAGAAGAGTGCACCAAGAAGCCTACATTGTTATAACCGCTATTGACCTTGAAAAGAATTCAATAGCTTGTGAGATTATAGGCCAAAAGCCGGCAATGGTTGTTAATGCTCCCGGGATTCCAGAATCATTGGCAGAGCGCTGCAAATTCTGGACTGAATTTGACCCTGAAGATCCTACACATGTGAAAGCTTATTATGACGCAATTGATAGATACGAAATAGATCGGGCTGTTTTCTTATGTTATATGATGAAAAATTTTGAAGGTATAACGCAGGTGCCTTCTAAATCTCCCAAGGCAGCGTTTGGACAATATGGTTATAAATCTGTATAGTTTTCACTATTCTTCATAGCCATACCTTCTTGCAAAGAACGGCTCTGGAACCGGAATGAATGTCCTTAATTCCAGGAATTGCTTGATTTTGCCTTGGATTCTGTAAACATCACGCCAAAGCTCCTTTTCGCGCTTTTCCACCTCAGCATGTATTATCCTTTTTTCGTAAATCGGCTTCATGTATTTCAGAAACCAGTGTTTGTCCCATTCGCTTTTGTAATCAGACTCTATTCTTGCCCTGAAAAAAAGCTCTATCTCGCCTTTATGCGCGTTCATTTTCTTCCCTTGATGCACGACTTCAACAGCCTGCAGGTAAACAATATGCGCGTCTATATCCAATTTGTTTATGAAATAGCTGCTGTATTTCCCTTCCGCAAATTTAGATGCGCGCCACCAAAACCAGACTTCTTTGCCGCCTCTGTGGATGCCTTTTTGGTAGACGTTTTCCGAGTAAAGCGTTTCAATGTCAGCATGGTCTGCTTCGCCATCCTTGCCGCTCCAGCCTTCTTCAAGAAGCATCTCATGAAGCATAATGTACAGGTTTCTCAAAGAAAAAACATCATTGTATTTCACCCTGAATTCTGGAATAGCAGCAATTACTCCCATGCATTATTTTCTTTAAATTTAACTTTATAAAGCTTTCTAACCCAATTTCAAAATGTTTGTCCAATAACTTACCACTAATAAATGGTTAATATGGAAAAATTTAAAAAGAATGTTGTTTACTTACCTATGGAGGGATTGCTATGGGTATCAAAGGAATCTTAAGAACTGGGGGAGCTGCACTAGTTGCTACAGCATCAGTAGGTGCTGCATCTGGAGCTCATGAAGGATTGGCTGGAATTTTAAGGGAAGGGGCAGTAGTACCGGTCCTTGTCGTTAAGAGAGTTGCACATAGTATATATTATTCTGCAGATGGGTATTTCAAACCAATTGCTCAAGCTGTTGATAATGTGCAGCAATATCCACTTGAAACACTTGCTGCCGGCCTAACTTTACCAGCTGCAATTCTGTTGTACTATGGTGCACGATCTATAGGGGCCAGAAGAGCGTCAAGACAAGCTCCGCATACAATGCCATAATTTTTACAAACATTTTTTAATTGTTTGGGTTTTCTTTGTTTCATGCTAGTAGGATTAGTGGGAAAACCATCAGCGGGAAAATCAACTTTTTTTAAGGCGTCCACCTTGGCAAACGTTGAGATTGCAAATTACCCTTTCACAACAATAAAACCCAATCACGGAACCGGTTATGTGAGAGTGGAGTGCGTCGACAAAGAGTTTGATGTGAAATGCAACCCAAGGTTGGGCTACTGCATTGACGGCAAAAGGTTTGTGCCTGTTGAGCTTCTCGATGTCGCTGGACTAGTGCCAGGCGCTCATGAAGGCAAAGGAATGGGCAACCAGTTTCTTGATGACTTAAACCAAGCCGATGCATTGATACACATCATCGACGTCTCTGGATCAACAAATGAGAAAGGGGAACCTGTTACAGCCTTGAGTTATGACCCCGCAAATGACATAAGGTTTCTTGAGCATGAGCTTGACATGTGGTACCTGAGACTGATCAAGAAAGGCTGGGATAAGTTTGCAAGGTCCGTCAATCAGGAAAAGACAGTGCTGAACAAGGCAGTTGCAAAACAGCTTAGCTCCTTAAGGGTCACTGAAAATCTCATGGAAGAAGTGATTGAAAAGCTTAGGCTTGATCCTGACATTATGAAATGGGACGAACAGCAGTTGATGCAGCTTGCGACTGAGCTAAGGAAGAAGACAAAGCCGATGGTGATAGCATGCAACAAGATAGATGTCAAAGGGGCATATGAAAATTTTGAAAGGTTAGGGAAAATGTTTCCGGATAAATTGCTCATCCCGTGCAGCGCGGAAGTGGAGCTTGCATTAAGGGAGGCTGCAAATCATGGCTTGATAAGATATGTGCCTGATGATCCTGATTTTGAAGTGCTCCATCCTGAAAAGCTTAATGAGAAGCAAACAGCGGCTTTGGAATTCATCAAAAAAGAGGTCTTGCAAAGATACGGCTCAACAGGAGTTCAAAAAGTCCTTGACATCGCAGTATTTGATTTGTTGAAGTATATCGCTGTATTTCCAGGAGGGGTAAACAAACTGGCTGATCAGCATGGCAATGTCATTCCAGACTGCTTCCTGATGCCGCCAGGCACGACTGCTTTGGATTTTGCGTTTAGATTGCACACAGACATCGGGAACCACTTTGTAAAAGCTATTGATGTCAAGACAAGAAGGCCTGTTGGAAAGGATTATATGCTAAAGAACAGGGATGTCATAGAGATTGCGACGAGCAAATAGGTTTGAATTTTAAAATGGGAATATTTTAATACTTTAATTTCAAATTGTATTTGTGTTATTTTAGTATATGAATAAAATGTATAGATTCCAAATACTTGTAATTCCAATTATAATGATTTTAAGTATTTTTGGATGCAGTCCTCATAATGAGAACTATACAGGACAAGTTTTGGATTGTCAAACAAATGACCCTATTGCTAAAGCTGAAGTTTCTGTGAGTCTAAGAGGATGGGGATTTAGTGATGGCGGTCTTGTTTGGGACAAAGAATATGTGAATAGTACACAAAGTGACGATTCTGGACGCTTTAAGATTTCTTTGGGGAGTAATTCCGCACTAATCAAAGTTACAAAGGAAGGATATATTACTGCTGAACAAAGGGAAGAGCCAGGAAAAGAGATAATTGTGAGAGCTCTAAAAGGCAATGACTCAATTGAAGTTACTTACAACTGCAAACTCTCAAGCGAATGTTTATCCTGTTCTGTAGAAGGAAATGCAAAAGTATGTAAAAATATATGTGCCTGATAATATTTCAAAATTATAACCACTACTTTTATAAAATATAGACTTAAAACTTTTTCTTCTGGGCTAGTTGTCCCATGACAGCATTCTTTTAGAAAAAGCATAGCCAAGAATGATGGGTTCTTCTCTTTTGCTTGTCATCTCTTCAAAAGATTACCTGCTAAAGAAAGAGGAGTATATTAAAAATCGCAACCATCAAATAATCATTCTTTCTTTAACCCTGATCCCAAAACAGTCAATAGTTTGAATGAGGCGTATCCTGCAGTCAGCGAACAGAGCATTCTCACGAGCTGGGGGGGGATTCCAAGAATGGGGAATGTGATAAGCCCGCTGAATACAGCATAGACAGCGAATGCAGTCGCCATAAGCGTGCTTCCATTAACCATAACATCCAAATTGTTGGCCATAAACACTCCTCTTAATTTGAAAAACGCCATGGAAGAAATCATTGAAGCGGTAAATCCAAACAAGACTCTGATGAACAGCTCTGAATCAGAAAATCTTCCAGTCATGGAGGTTGCAACAATGAAGATCGCTAAGAGGTAGATTGGTATGATTCTTGCGCCCTTGTATTTTTTAGTTATCAATGTCAGGATGTTGAGACCAAACTGCATCAAGAATACAAAGCTGGTTAGCAGCATTACCAATTTTAAATTGTCAAGAGAAGCATACTGTAGTCCATAAGTTATCTTGAAGTACAGCCTCAATAGGTCCAGCCATTCGGTCAAGCCATGAATGATTCCAAAAAATCCTAAGTGATAGAAGCTCCTTGTTAAATCCACTTCAATGATTCGGGCTTTTCGGGTGAAAGTGACAATGCCAAGGACTATAAACCCGAGTCCATAGAAAAAGAAGACAAAAAGCATTTGCCTGTCTGTGAAGATGCTACTCCCTAGCAATCCCAAAGAATCAGCCATTCTTACCTCTCAATTGGCTTAATTCTTTTTCATCAAGCAAACCTGCCCTTATCAAATCTTCCGCGCTGACTGTTTGCCCGGTTAAGTCTATGATTTGGTCAGCAAATTGTGCAATCAGGTTTGCATACCTGCCCTGCAAATCTTTTGGCGATGAGATTATTATGCACATTATCCCGCTTTTTCGCATTTTTGTCGATGTCTGGTGCAGGAATCTTACAGCAGTATTTTCATTGTGATAAAGCAGAATTGCGGACAAAGAATCTATGACAAGAAACTTTGCCTTTTTCGCCGAACAAATCCTGGAAATTGCCTGTCCAACTTCTGCCAGCGCAGACGGGTTGGGAATGTTGATGCAGCTCTTGCCAGCCGCCTCTTTAGGTGAACCTGGCCCTGAAATTGCGTCAATAAAAAAGAGCTTGCCAGTATTTATCCCGGCCTCATCAAAAATCCTTTTTAAAGCCTCAAATGGCTTGTTGAAGGTGAGGTATATCCCGCTTAATTGCAAACCATCTGTTAGATGCTCGACTAAAGCCGAACAGGCCCCTGCATAATCCCTTGAAGAGAGTACAATCAAGGTTATGCTATCCTTCTTAATTTTCCTTATTCTTTCCAAAATTGGCTCTTTCTTACCATTTTCGGCAATAGAGGGGCTTTCCAGCATAATTGATGCCTGTGGAGTTTAGATATATAAACTTGACTAATGCAGGGTAGGCAATCAAACAATTAATTTTATAAACAAAGATAAGAAACTTGCTTATGTGCGCTGGTGGTCTAATGGCTACAACCCTTTGCAAAAGCGTTGACGGAAAGCATGCAATGCGGCATTCAAAAATGCCGCGGAACGATGCATTAAAGGGTTGCCAGAAATGACTCGAGCCTTCCAAGCTCGGTATCCGGGTTCGAATTGACAATGAATCTGCATGTGTTGACGAAAATCCCGGCCGGCGCATCCAATATTTTATGATTCTAATACCGAAAAGTTTTTAAATTGAGAAGAAGTTTTTTACTACTAAAGAATAACTAAATTTTAACAAAATGGAAGAAGCAGTTGCTGAAGAAATGGAAACCTCAGAAGAGCCAGTTGGAGATAGAGATCGTTCTGATAATGCGGCAAAGCCAGACCCTAGACAATACCATTCTGGGCATTTTGATAATGAAAGCCATAGCAATGGGAATCCTGAAAAACCTGCAACAGGCAAGAAAAAGATGGCAGATGGTTACAGGAGCAATAAATCTTCAGCAAAGGTCGAAGAATCTTATGAAGAGGAGGATTCTCGAGATGGAGCACTAGCTTTTGTTTTTTACAGAAACAAAAAAACCGGAGAGGTGGAGTATCTTTTTGAACAACCAAAAGGACAAGGAGAAAATGCTGGCCGTATAAAACTTATTGGCGGGCATAAAAAAGTCAGAGAGTCCAACCTTGAAGCAATGCTAAGAGAAGCTGGCGAAGAAGTGGAAGCGCCTGCGATAGATGTCTTGCTAAAGGGCGCTTTCGAATATTACATGCCAATGACAGATGTAGTTAACAAGGAAATCACAATCACTAGCATATACATGCGTGAAATTGAATCAGAAGCAGATTGGGAAATAATGAAAACGGCTCGTGAAAAACACGATGCCGGGAATTTCAGAATATTCACCGATTCGGCTCTTCTAAATCTTGATAACCGGTATTTTGCCTACGGATGGGCAGATATGATTAAGGGTGTTATCAGATTGAATTCGGGTGAGAGTATTAACGCTGGTTATTTAAAGGAGTTCAAGCCAGCTGTTCCAAAAACGCAGGATCACTTGGCAAATTACCGGGCAAACAGTTTAGCTCCAGCAGCTAAGATTGACTATCCACACTTCAACTAAGATTTAACCAGAAATATTGCTTTATTTATGGCTGATTGGCTTAACTTAAAGTTAAATCAAAGGCTTGCTGCCCTGCCTGATTATTTCAACTATCTTTTCTCTCTTTGGTGTTACCGTCTTTGTAATAGTTCTTTTTGGCGTTTTTATGGTTGTAATTCTCTTTCTTGGCAGGATTTTTCTTTTGGTTGTCTTTTTGGCTGATTTTACTCTAATTACTTTCTTGCTTTCTATTTTCCTGTTCAATTGGGCTATTCTTTTTCGCTGATTCACAATTGTTTTCCTCAGCTCATTCTCCCTTCTTTTGGAAGATTTGACATTCCTGCCCATTAAATTCTTGATTTTCTTGATTTCCTTCTCAGTTTTTCGGACATCAGAGCTGGTTTTTCTTGCATTTATTGACTGCTTTTTTATTCTTGGCAGCAAAACATTCATTATCTTGCCGTATCTGGCTAAACTTTGCGCCAATTGCACATTTTTGGATCCTAAGATGTTAAGCCTGCCTTTGAATGAATTAATCTGATCAACTGCACCATCAATAGCTTTGATAGAATTCTCTATCCTCAAAATAATGTTAGCATCATTGTCCTGCTGGATATTAAGCTCTGTGGAATGCCTTGATACTGCGCCGCTCAAGCCAAGCAGCTCATTCTCAATTGCGGACACTTTCTGCACAATAGAGAGAAGGCTGTTTTTCAGGTTTCCCAGGCTTGCATCTATGCTTACTATGTCCTGCCTGACAAACATGAAAGAATCTACAGTTTTCCTCTTGTGAATCAAAAAGTCTTGTCTTAATCCCAATTATACCACTCTCTAATAGCAAAAAATAGTTATTGGTATTTAAATGTTGTGAATTTTCAGCGTATAATATTTATAAAGAGCGTTGAATTATAGCATGGGATGTTAAGCGTAATAATACCAACACTAAATGAAGAGAATTACCTTCCTACACTGTTGAAATGCATCAAATCTCAAACCTATAAGGATTATGAGATTATAGTAGCCGATTATAATTCAAGGGATTCAACTAGGGACATAGCAAGAAAATTTGGATGCACTATTGTCAAAGGAGGCATGCCTGCAGTTGCAAGGAATAACGGCGCAAAATCCGCAAGAGGTGATATACTATTTTTTATAGACGCCGATGTGGAGTTTGATAAGCATTTCCTAAAAAACTGCGTCTATGAATTCAAGGAAAGAAACCTTGATGTTGCAGGCCTTTACATATTTCCGCAGGGAAACAATGCCCTTGATAAAATGATTTTGGGAATATTCAACTTTTGGACTTTTGCGACCCAATTTTTTTATCCGAATGCCTCAGGAAGCGGCATAATGTGCAAGAAATGGCTGCACAATGAAGCCAAAGGTTTTGACGAGACAATCAAATTAAGCGAGGACATGGACTATGCCAGACGCTGTGGAAAGCTCGGAAAGTTCAGGATAATAAGGAATGCAAGAAGCTATGTGGCAATGAGAAGGTTCGAGAAAGAAGGGAGATTGAAGATTGGAGCAAAGCTTTTTCTATCAGCTGTCTACAGGCTTGTCTTTGGAGAGATAAGAAGCAATGTTTTTAAGTATGATCTAAGGTATAAGAAATAAGGCGAATAAGTTCAAAAGTTTTTTACTGGTTTATTTCTGGAGTTCATCCATCACTTTACGAAATGCCTTTTGAGTTTCAGCAAACCATTCAGTGTCACTCTCTCCGTAATCAGGATGGACACTCGCAAAGTACCTTAAAACTAACCCGCCTATTCTTCCAAACAAATCACATCACCAATGTCAATATCCGCAGTCACTTTGTGCAATCCAAAATTCATCTGCACAGAACGAATTTTGCTGCCGTGCCTATCTATAGCCGAAATTACCCCATTAAAATCCTCATGCCTTACATCAGCTTCATAATCTCTAAGCCATCTAAATGCATCGCCAAAAGTCGCTCTAAAGTAAGCAGCGTCTTCCCTGAATCTTTGTTTGCCCACTTTCCTGCTCAGCGCCTGGGCAAATGCAAAAAGCTCGTCTACGGAGCCAGTTATTGCTATTGTCCTTCCGGTAATTTTGTGCTCTAGGGTCATTTTGTCCCACAAAAAGACTAATTTCTTTAAGAAGTCTACTATTTTAGAATGGTTACAAATCAGCGAATAATCGTTTCAAATCTTCAAACTCAAAACCTGGGAAACGCCGTCTTCGTTCATAGAAACCCCGTACAGCGTGTCTGCTGTCGACACGACATTATCGTTATGGGAAATCATGATGTACTGGGCCCTGTCAGAGTATTTTTTTATAAGGTTGGCCAGTTTCTCGCTGTTGTGCTTGTCAAGAGCAGCATCAACCTCATCCAGCACATAAAACGATGCCGGCTCATGCTCCTGTATTGCAAAAATGAATGCCAGAGCAGTCAATGTCTTTTCCCCTCCTGAAAGCCCCCTTATGTCCAGGAACTTGCTTCCTGTAATTTTCACATTTATTCTTATGCCGCCTTCAAAAGGGTTCTCTTCATTTTCAAGCACCAGGTTGGCTTCTGCGCCTTTTGTCGTGAGCATTCCAAAAAAATTCTTGAAATTGCCGTCCACAACCTGAAAAGTCTTCATAAACAGCTCTTTTTTCTTTCCCTCAATCTCTTTCATCATTGCCATCACATCATCCTTTTCTTTCCTCAGCTTCTCTCTTTTCTCCAGGAATTCATTGTACTGCTTTTCAGCATCGTCATAAACTTCAAGCGCGCGCATATTCACAGAGCCAATCTCCTCCCTCATTTTCTCGAATTTTCCTATTTCATTCTTCAATTGGTGCTCGTCCTTTTCAAGGTCAAGCTTCACTCCCTCATATTGCTGGAATTCCTGGTTTAATGCGGCATATGAGGCCAAAATTTCAGCATTTTTCAATGAGTTGAAGTTCATCTTTATCTCAACCTGCCTGCTCTCTTCAGTTAGCTTGTCTATGGAAACATCATTTTTTTGGATTTCTTCGTTTATTTTGCCCTGCCTATTGAAGAGGTTTTTGAATTTCGTGTAGAACTCTTTTGCCAAAGTTTCCTTTTCCTTCAGCATGGCTTCCCTCTGCATTATTGTTTCCTGCAGCATCTTCAGTTCATTGTTGAACTCTTCTTCGTCTTTGTCAAGCTGCTTCAATATTTTTTCTGTTTTTTCTTTGTCTGGAATAAAGATATTTATTACCTGCGCATCAAGGTTCTTTATTTCAGAGCCGAGCTTTATTACTTCCTCGCTTAGCTCTTTGAATTTTTGCTCGAATGCATTAAGTTCAGCCAGCAAAGTCGGGTTATTGAGCTGCGCAATTATACTTCTCAGCTTTTGCTTTTCGACTTTCAGGTTTGTCAGCTCTTTGTTATGCTCAGAGATCTTATTGCTTATCTTGTCTATTTCCAAGTCTGTCTCTTTTTCTTTTGTTTCAAATTCCCTCTTGTGGAGCTTTGAAACTTCAGTGTCGCTTGATTCAAGATGCATGGAAGACTCTGACTTTATTATTTCGCCTTCCAAAGCCGCTTTTTTGTTCCTCAATTCAGTTATTTTCGCTTCGTTCTCATTTCTTCTTTTTTCAAGAATTGATATTAGGCTTTCATGCTCATGAACTTGATTCTCAGTTTCCTCAATGCTTTGTGCCACTTCCTGCTGCTTGAAGCCAAAAGCCTCCTTCTTGCGGTCTCTAAATCCTCCGTGCATTGCGCCGCTCACCTCTGCAATGTCCCCATCCAAGGTGACATATTTTGCTTTGCCAATTCCAAGACGGGTAGCCACGTTTATATCATCCACCACCAAAGTATCGGAAAACACGTAAGAAAAAACTTTTCTCAGCTTTTGATCATAGGAAACCAGGTTTATGGCTAAATCGTGGACTCCTTTAGCTCCGATCAATTTTTTCGCCTCTTCATTGGTTTCCCGCGGCTTTATCTTGTTCAAAGGAAGGAAAGTTGCAATCCCAAGTTTGTTGTCTTTAAGGTACCTTATCAGCTCGGCTGCTAATCTATCATTGTCAACGACAATGCTTTTGATCCTGGGGCCTGCTGCCACTTCCAATGCGACTGCATATTTTGAGCTTACGTTTCCTAAATCCGCAACTGTCCCATATATCCCCTCTTTTCTGCCCTTTAGCTCAAGTATCTTCTTTACTGCCAGGTCGCCCCGGGCAAATTCTTTTATAGTGATATCCTTTGCCCGCAGCTTTGCAAGGTCTTCATTTGCAGCATTTGCTTTTCTTCTTGCTTCAGAAAGCCGCACAGCTAACGAGGAATCCTCATCAAGGCACTTATTAAGCTCGAGAGTTGATTCTTTGAATAGCTGCCTTTTGTCCTTTAAGGCGTCAAGCTGCTGGTTATGCTCTTTCTCGACATCAAGGACTTTGTTTATTTTGTCTTCTATAACTCCTATTTCATGAAGTATCCTGTCTTTTTCCCTGATCAGGTTGTGCTGGCTTTCCCGCAAGGCAGTTATCTCCTTTTGCAATTCATCAGCTTTGCGGTCAATTTCTTCAACATTCTTTTCAATATCTCCAACACTATCGAGCTTGTTCTTTTCCCTGAATTTTGCAATTTTGCCGTTTATCGCCTCCCTGTCCCTGTTCTTTGATTCAATCAGCAGCTCGTATTCACTTTTTTCTTTGTTTAGCTGCGTTATCTTATTTTCCACTTCCTGTACGCTGCTTTTCAGGTCATTTCTTCTCTGTTTTATTTTATGAACCTCATACTTGCATGTCTCTGTTCTTGAGCTGCATTTTGTCAGCTCTATCTTCAAAGTCTCCACTTCCTTGTTGAGCTTAAACTGCTCAATTTCACTTTTTTCCTCTATTTCCTTGGAGATGCTTTCTATCTCTTTTTTCTTTTCCTCATTTTCTTGCTTGAGCTTGCCTGTTTTACCCCTAAGGATATTCAGATCTTTGTCGCCAGCATCTATTTTCCCCTGCAGCTCATTCTTCTCTGCAATTTTCTTGTCCATCTGTATCTTCAGATAAGAAGCCTTGTTCTGGCTTATCCTGTCATTCATGTCCTTGTACTTCAATGCCTGGTCCCTGTCTTTTTTCAATTCTTTCAGATAGGTGCTCCTCTCAGTCAAAATGATGTCTGTCTCCTTTAGGTGCTGCTCGACCTTTTCAAGCTCAATCATTGCTTTGTGTTTTCTTTCCTCATAGATGGAAATGCCTGCTATATCCTCTATCAAAAGCCTCCTCTCCTCAGGATGCATCTCCACAAACTTAACAATGTCACCTTGCAGGATGATGTTGTAGCCATCCGGGTCTATCTTTGCAAGCGATAGAAGGTTCGAAATCTGCTGTCTTGTCATAGCCTTGTCGTTTATTTTGTATATGGACTGGCCGTTTTGCCTTACTATCCTTGTTATCTTGACTTCCTTGTCTTCTGTCGGAAAAACCTTGCTGGAATTGTCAAAATAAATGCTTACTTCACCATGCTTTGCTGGTTTTTTTGACCTTCCCCCGTTATAGATAAGGTTAGCGGATCTCTCTGCCCTTAGCTCTCTTGAAGAGGATTTTCCAAGCACAAAGCAGAGTGCATCCAGGACATTGCTGTTGTGAACAAAAATGTTATTTGCTATGAAATTATGGTGCTTTTCTATACATAAATCATAAACCCATTCTTCTTTAGGCT
>CAZMBY010000031.1:0-14867 GCA_964564925.1 uncultured Methanosarcinales archaeon | reverse complement strand
GAATGAGTAGGAGTTGCTGTGAAGACAGTTGCCATGCACAGAGCTGCAACAATCCACCATTTGTTGTCATGCTTTATCCTTTCCAAGGCATAAAAGCAGACAAAATATAGAGGAACAGCCAAAGCCAAGGCCCAAATGAAATGTGATAAGAATGCCGGTATTGAAGCCAGGGCAAAAGTCGCAAACAATGCCTTGTTTCTGTTGTTTGTGAATTCCCTGACGAAGAAATAGAAGAAGATTACAGCCAATGAGACCAGAAGAGCGTTGAAGAATTTTAAAGTGAAATACAAAGAATCATTAGTCTGGTGCATTAGCCCCATCAGCAAATCATAGGAAGGAGGATATGGATTTGTGTAGTGGAAATATATCTTAGACGGATGCACATTTTTTTCTACTGAAATATACTTGACTCCTGCTGCATGGCTCCAAGGGTCATCATCTTCAAGATAAGGGTAAGAGAAGGCTCCTGACGCGTAAACATAAAGGCTTCCGAAGAAAATCAGCAAAACCACAAAAATAATCAAGTCTGGTTTTGTGATTTTAAATTCAAATTTTGGCCTGTTCCTTATAAAATGATAAACTGGATAAACCAAGCTTAATGCCAGCATTATGCGCCAGTCAATTGGTATCTTGAAAGTGCTTAATACTATTCCCAGAAAAGGCAGAATAGCTAAGCCTATCCCAATCCGCATCAGGTTTCTTTCCAGAAAATTCTCGGAATTCCTCACGAAACTGGTTGCAGTGAAGCCTAATCCAAGAGTGTAAACAAAAAACAGCAATATAGACAGGTAAACCATAGATTTTAACGAAAACTTTTGCTTTTAAAAGGTTTTTGGAAAAAAAGGTATTTTAATTAATATAAAAGCTTACAATAGTAATTTAAGAAGTTTGATATTTATCAAAAAATAAGAACATTGACGAATAAAATTAAAATGCAAACTACAATAAAAAATCTTTTATAATAAATCATCTTAGAATATATAGGATGTATTACTTTAGAAAGCCAAGAATTTTTGTGTTTTTCATAACTTTTTTCTATATTACGTCCTTTGTTTGAAAGATAATAAATGCAATAAGCCACTCCAATAATGATAAGGATGAAGTTAAACAGAACTAAGAATATGTTTGTCGCGTCCACATTCGTCTTTTTTAATTAAGTGTATTTAAATTTTCTCCATAAATGGACAGTGGAAATTTGCAACTCAAAAATTGACAGCCATTCTCATTTAGAAACCTATTTAAACCATGCTTTTTTAGTCTAGAGTATGCAGGTAGTAATCACAATTCCGGCCTTTAATGAGGAGAAGACAATAGGATCGCTCATTGGAAGAATACATAAGGCGCTTAAAAACAAGTACAAGTACAAAGTGCTTGTAGTTGATGACGGAAGCATAGACAAGACAGGCAAAGTTGCCAAGAGCAATGGGGCAATTGTTTTTTCCCATCCAAAAAATTATGGGCTAGCTGAAACATTCAGGACAGAGATAGAAAAGTCCCTGGAATTAGGAGCTAATGTCATTGTCCACATAGACGCAGACATGCAGTACCAGCCAGAGGAGATTCCAAAGCTGATAAAGGAAGTTGAAAATGGAAACGACCTTGTGCTTGGAAGCAGGTTCATGGGAAAGATAGAGTACATGCCATGGATAAACAGATTTGGCAATAAGGCTTTTTCCAATGTTGTTTCGCAAGTTGTTGAATCAAAGATCTCAGATGCACAGACAGGGTTTAGGGCATTCACGAAAGAATTCGCGAAAAAAGTAGTCATAAGATCAGACCACACTTATACTCAGGAGCAAATAATAAGGGGAGTTAGAAACAAATTCAGGATAAAGGAAGTACCGATTTATTTCGCAAAGAGAAAAGACAAGAGCAGGCTTATAAGCAACCCTATTTCCTATGCGCTTTCCGCATTTATAAACCTGTTAAGAATTTCTAGGGATTATAAGCCTTTGAAACTTTTTGGCGTCGTCGGCATTGTGATATTTTTCTTTGGCCTGTTGATAGGCTTTTACATGATATACTTGCACTTGACAACCGGTATTGCAGGGCACCTTGCCCTATTGATGCTTGATGTCATAATACTAAGTATAGGTTTTCAGCTTCTTACATTCGCCTTGCTCGCTGATATGTTTGGGGATTGATTGTCATGCTCAAGGGCTATTTCTCCTACTTGTACGAGAATACAGCAAGAAATTCAGGCTTGGCAGTCTATGATATGCTGGAAAACAATACAAAAGCAAATTTGCTTGATTGCGGGTGCTGGGACGGCATAAACACAAAGAGATTTGGAAATATCATAGGAACAAAGAATTTGTATGGGATTGAGTTAAGTCAAAATAAATCCAAAGAAGCGTCAAAGAGAGGAGTAAAGGTAAAAATAAATGACTTAAACAAGAAATTTGAGTATCCTTCAAATTATTTTGATGTTGTAGTTGCATATCATGTCATAGAGCATCTCGTCAATGTAAGGCTCTTTGCATCCGAAATCCACAGAGTGCTTAAAAAAGGAGGTTATGTCTTGATTGGGACTCCAAACCTTGCGAGCTGGCATAATGTGTTTGCATTAATCTTGGGGCTGCAGCCGTTTTCAGGACCCACGATAAAGCCGGATTATGAATCTGAATTAAGAGTCATAAAGGATATCAATAAAGAGAGGATGAAAAGGGTTTTTTCTGATGAAAGCGAGACTTTGGACCATGTGAAAGTCATGACAACAAGGGCTTTGATTGGGCTTCTAGAGGATTCTAATTTCAAGGTTGAAAAATTAAGGGGATTTGGGTATTACCCATTGCCGCCATTGCTGGCTAATGGCATGTCCAGAGCAGACCCTTATCACAGCCACTATATAGTCATCAAGGCAAGAAAATGATAGGAGAGTTTTTCATTTTATCTTCGCGGATAAAGAAAAGAATAAGCATGGAGTTTGATAACGAAAAAGACTATATTTTAGACTTGGGTTGCGGAACAAATCCAAGATATCATGATGCAATGAAGGGGAAGATTGTGTGTCTGGACATATACAAAAACGAGAAAGCCCAGCTTGTTGCTGACGCCAACAGAATGCCATTCAAGCCCAATTCTTTTGACAAGGTGATAAGCGTCAATTCATTCTATTATTTAAGAAATCCTTTTGATGTTGCAAAGGACCTGAGTAAAATTCTCAAGAAAAACGGAAAATTATTGCTCGTTACTCCCTTCTTCTATCCACTACACGACATGCCGCATGACAAATACAGGTTCAGCGAACATGGAATAAAAACCGTATTTGAAGAACGCTTCGCCATAAAAAGCATAGAACCTGTTGGTGGAATCTTCAGCCTTCCTTCAGTCATTCTGCATTCGGCAATAAAAGGTTTCCCATTATTATTCAGCGGTTTTTTGAGATCCACTGCAAATGTCCTTGCTTATCTGATTTTTTATTTACCCTATATCTTAAGCCAATTTCTTGAAGTATTGAACGTATTTGATAAAACAAAAAGGGTGCCAGTTTACTATGTGGCTGTGATGTCAAGAAGATAATTCAAAATTATTTGTATTTTTGATAAGAGTCCTGCAAGGTAAGAAATTCTACATCTCCGAATCCTGAAGCATGGGAAAGAAATTCGTCCATTACATCAATCACTTTCGCCTTTGTGCCGTCTTTGTGCGTGGCTTCTATGCTATGTGATATAATGACAAAAATAAAAGGCTTTTTTGACCTGTCTGCGTGCTTGTGATAGTAATCAAAACATGCATTAAGCAAAACTGAGTTCGCTGGATCAGCTCTCAATTTGATTCCAAGAAAATTGAATGTTGCTATGGGGATTTCAATTATCTTCGAGTCTTGTTTTTTTGTGTCTTGGTAATCACTATTGCTTAATTTCCAAGGGCAGTGATATGAAACTCTGCTCCAGTCATAAGTCATTTTATCATTCTGGTGGCCTTTAATCCCGGGAGTTGCTGAGCTGTCTATCACAAACCCGTTTCGCTCCAGCGCTTTGACGGCATCTGTTGACAACGCCCAATTTCCCCACCTGAAACTTATAGAGTTGATTCCAAAGTTTTCTTTCAATAATTTTTTACCTGCCTTCAAAAATAGACCTATTTCTTTTTCATCATAGAATTTTGCGCTAGTGGCATTGAATTTTTTCCCTAAAGAATTTTGAATGGCAATGTCACTATCTGGATGGAGGTGCAATCCAATCTCGTGCCTTTCTTTCACCAGAAGTTTCAGCTGCTCTGAAATCAAGTTCTGCTCCTTATCTTTTGCGCTAAAGCAATTTGTGGAAAGAAAGAATGTAGCTTTTGCATCATGCCTTGCTAGAATGTTTCTCCAATTCTCAATGCCCTTATAAAAGCCGGCATAAGCTTTAGGCTCATCTTTTTGCCAAACCCTGTGGTCATTTTTCTTGACATATCCTGATTCTGTGTCAATTGTTATGCATACGATAAAAGGCTTCTTTGATTTTTTCCCACTTCCAGTTCTGAGATTAGCAACTGAGATGAATGAAGAAAGCTTTTCAAGGATATTTTTCCCAATTTTTGTATTAAAAAAACGGTATGCCAATATCTTAAGAGAGTAGGATATGCTCATTTCAGCACCCTTTCATAAACTTCAAAAAATCTTTTTGCAATTTTATCCCATCCATAATTGGACCTTGCAAATTCTTGCCCTTTCTTGGAAAGCTTAGCACGCAAAGCGTTATCTCTTATCACTGAGATTATCTTGCCTGCAAGCTGCTCATGATTCCTTTCCTGAAAGATAAGCCCATTTTCACCATCTTTGATGATGTTCTTGATTCCGCCGCTTGAAGACCCAATAACACAAGTGCCGCAAGACATTGCCTCAAGAAGTACAAGCCCGAAAGATTCTGTGCCGATCTTTGAAGTTACAGAAGGAAGCACAAAAACATCTGCTCTGCTATAATAGCCGGGAAGCTTGCTTTTTTGTATTGGACCAAGAAAATTTACATTTTTAGTTAAATCAAGCTCATGAGCAACTTTTTCAAGATGCATTCTATAATCTCCTTCCCCAATCACAAGGAGCTTTGAATTTGGAATTGTATTTTTTATTTTTTTCATGGCCTTTATCAGGACTTCAACTCCTTTTTGCTCGTTAAGCCTGCCGACAAATAAGATTATTTTAAAATTCTTATACTGATTTTTTAATTGGCTGCTCTTTGTGAAAAGTCTTGTATCAATGCCCATAGGGATTATGCTGACTCTTGTCTTAAGTGAAGGAAACCTGGATTTCAATTCCTTCTTGGCAACATTACTATTGACAGTTATTTCGTTTGCGCTTTCAATCACGAATTTTTGAATCTTGAGAAATGCCTTGTTTTTCAGGGGAAATAAGTCAGAGCCGTGAATGGTGACTACAAGAGGAATGTTGTATTTTTTCTTGAGATAAGCTCCTATAAGCCCCTGTGGAATCATCCAATGGGCATGCAATAAGCTAAACTTTTCCTGCTTCAGGATTTTTTCTGCATTTCTCAATTGTGAGAAAAGGAATAAAGGAATCTGCATTTTTGCAAGAAATCTTTTCCTGACATTTGAAAGGATGCCTGCACCATAGGCAATGTTTTGATATTTGGGATAAAAGTACTTGAACCTGTGGATTCTTAGGCTTCCAATCTTTTCTTTTGGCTCTGATTTGTAAGCATGCGGAGCAAGTACAGTGACTTCACACTTTTTGGACAGCATGCTGCAAAGGTCTAATACAAATGAAGGTGTCGAGTCATTCTTCCACCTGGGGAAAGTTGAGGTCAAGACAAGTGTGCTCTTCATAATACATCCTAAATTCAAGCTGTTTAAAAACTTATTTCCTTTATAAATGGCATTAAAAAGCTTTTTAAATGAATTTCAAATATTGCATAGCATGCAGGTTGTTGTCTTATGCGGGGGAAAAGGAACGAGGCTGAGCGAGTATACAGAGAGCATACCGAAGCCTTTGATCGAGGTAGGCAGCAAGCCGATCCTTTGGCATATTGTACAGCTCTACAAGTCATTTGGCCACAAGGATTTCATTTTTTGCCTTGGTTATAAGGGTGACAAGATAAGGGAATATTTTGAGAATGAGAAAGGTGTAAAGATAGATTTCATTGACACTGGGCTGGAAACGAATAAAGCCGGGAGAATAGAAAAAGCCAAACATCTCATAAAAGAAGATGATTTCTTTGTGACTTATGGCGATGACTTGAGCGATGTGGACATCGACAAGCTGTATGAGTGCCACAAAAAGAACAAGAAGATAGTTACCTTGACAGCGATAAGCTTAGAAAGCCCATTCGGGATTCTTGAATTCAGCAAAAAAAATGAAGTGATAGGGTTCAAGGAGAAGCCAAAGCTTGACTATTTCATGAACGGCGGATTTTATGTGTTCAATAGGAAGATATTTTACTATATGAAAAAAGGCCATGACCTTGAGAAAGAAACATTTGCTGAGCTTGCTAAAGCTAGGCAGATTGCAGCATTCAAGCACAAGGGATTCTGGAAATCCATGAACACATTAAAAGATGTGATTGAATTAAACGAGCTTTATAGTAAGGGAGTAAAGCCATGGCTGAAATGAGCTGGAAAGGGATTAATGTTTTTGTGACAGGAGCTGACGGATTTATAGGAAGCCATGTAGCGAAAGCATTGGCTGAAAAAGGAGCTGAAGTCGTGACAATTGTGAGGGATATAAAGAAGACGAGTAATATAGACGTACTTGATATCAGGGATAAAATAACTGTCGTCAACGGCGACATTGTGAATTTTCATGACTGCGAGAGGATCATGAACGAGTATGAAATTGAATTTTGCTTCCACCTTGCAGCACAGGCAATTGTTGGCCCTGCAAACAGGAGCCCTTTGTCAACATTCGAGTCAAACATCAAAGGCACCTGGAATATCTTGGAGGCGTGCAGGACGTCAAAAACATTCAAGGGATTGGTGGTTGCGTCTTCGGACAAGGCTTATGGCCAGCAGAAAAAATTACCGTATACAGAAGAAAGCCCTTTGCATGGATACTATCCTTATGACGCTTCCAAAGCCTGCGCTGAAATATTGGCAAGATGCTATTTCATGACCTACAAACTGCCATTGGCAATTACAAGAAACGCGAACACCTATGGGCCTGGAGACATGAACATGAGCAGGATTATCCCTGATGTCATAATGAAATTGCTCAACAATGAGCAGCCTGTGATAAGAAGCGACGGCACTCCTGAAAGGGATTATATGTTCATCAAAGATGCAGTAAATGCCTATCTTGTACTCGCTGAAAATCTAAACAGAAGATATGTAGCTGGGGAGGCATTTAATTTCGGGACTGGAAAGCCGATAAGCGTGCTTGAACTTTATAATAGAATAATCAAAATTATGGGAAAGAATGCCAAGCCCAAAATCCTAGGAGAAGCAAAAAATGAGATAGACAGGCAATACTTATCGATTGAAAAAGCCAACAAAATATTTGGATGGAAGCCAGAATACGATCTTGATTCAGGCCTTAAAGAGACGATTGAATGGTACAAAAATTATCTCAAAAATTGAAGATCCTTGTCCTGATGAAGAGGTTTGGGGCAGGCAAGGACATGGTCATGCAGGATTTCGGAAGACAGGTAAGGCTTTTTGAAAACATAGCAAGCCTTGGGCATCGAGTGGATTTTTTCGTGCCTGATTACAAGAAGCTTGAAAGAAAAGATGTGCTATTGCACAAAATGAATCTCTATGTGAGACCTTACTCTTTTTTTGGGCACTTCGCTTTCATTAAAGAACTTGAATCGCTTATAAAGAATGAAAAATATGACTTCATTGTAGGAAGTTCTGACCCATTGCTTGGGATTCTTGGGCAGAAAATTTCAAGGAAGTTCAAAATAAAATATGTGTATGATATGCAGGATGAGTACAGCTCATATGCTTCTTACAGGATACCTTTCATAAGGATGATTGACAGGAAAGCAATTGCTGATTCTGACATTGTGATTACAGTCAGCGACTCTTTGAGGAATCTGGTGAAAACCTTCAGGAAAAAGCCAGTATATACAGTGCAAAATGGCATTGACATTGAATCTTTCAATATCTCAGGAAAGAAAAACAGGAAGAAGCTTGGGCTTCCTGATGGAAAGATAATAATCTATGTTGGTGAGATCAGCAAGTTTAAGGGAGTGGATATATTGGTAGAGGCTTTTAAAGAGGTTAAGAAACTGATGCCTGATGCCTATTTGCTCCTGAGCGGTCCTATAGTGGATATTAATATTAAGAAGGAATGGATTATCTACAGGAAATTTCCGTTTAGGTGGGAAGTTGCCAGTGCTTTGGGAATATCTGATGTGGCGGTTCTTCCAAACATCCGCAACAGGTTTTCAGAATTTTGCTTTCCATATAAGCTCTCTGAATACATGGCAGCAGGAATTCCCATTGTTGCGACAGATGTCGGGGATGCTTCATTGATTTTGGCAAATTTCAGGAATTCGTTGTGCAATGTAGGGGATAAATATGATATGGCGGCGAAAATAGCCAAAGCGCTTTCGAGCAAAAGCAAGCCGGATTACAGCAAGATATTGAAAAACCTTGAATGGAAAACCCTTTCAAAAAAATTATTGTCTATTATGAAAAAATGAAGACGGCAAGAAGAATTGCACTTAATTTTGTAAGCCTGAGCCTATCTGAAATTGCAGCAAAAGCACTCCAGCTTTTCGTCTTTGTTTACATAGCGAGGACTTATGGCAGTTCTGAATTTGGAAATTTTGGCTTTGCGCTGGCTTTCTCGGCAATTCTTGCTGTCCTGACTGATTTCGGCATAAATTCCCTTTTGATAAGGGAGATAAGCAGGGACAAAAAGCTCCTTAGAAAGTATTTTTCAAATGCGCTTTTGATGAAGATGATATTGGGCATTTTGACTTTCATTCTTGCATTTGCATCTCTCAACTTGATGGGGTATGGGCATGAGGCAAAGACCATTGCTTACGTTCTTCTTGCATTTGCCGTGTTGCAGTCATTCACTGACTTGTTTTATTCGGCATTCAGGGCGTTTGAAAGGATGCATTTTGACTCTGCAATCAAAGTTCTCAGGATGATTGTGCTTACTGTGCTAGTCATGATTCTAATAAGGAATAATGCCGGTTTAATCACAGTTGGAATAGCATTTCCATTGACAGAGATTGCAATGCTTGTAGTCTCGTCACTTATCTATCGAAAACAATTTGACGAGCTTTCGCTTGGCTATGATTTTGCTGTTATCAAGAGAATATCCAGAGAAGCCTTCCCTTTTTTCATCTCGCTTATATTTGTCACTTTGCTTGTTTATGCAGACAGCGTTATCCTTGAAAGGGTGAAGGGGCCTGAAGAAGTGGGCATTTATGTGGCTGCTTACAACATACTTCTTGGAATAAGCTTCATCCCTCTCATGTTTTCAAATTCTGTTTATCCCGTGTTTTCCCGCTACTTCAAATCTGACGAATCTTTGCTCAATTTTGCCTACAGGAAATCGCTTGCGTACATGCTCATAATTGGATTGCCTGCTTCGATAGGAATATGGGTTTACTCGGACAAGATAATAAATTTGGTTTATGGAACAGGGTATGAAAAATCTGCGTTTGCATTGCAGATTCTGTGCTGGTTTGTATTCCTGAGATTTGTGAATATTATACCGGGCACTATCTTGAGCTCAATAAACAGGCAAGGTTCAAGAACAATCTGCCAGGCTTCTGTAGCCTTGATTAATATCACCTTGAATTTATTTCTAATTCCTAAGTATGGGTTTATTGGGGCAGCTTATTCAGCAATTATATCTGAGGCATTTTTCATTGCTTTTTATGCATACTTCACGTCCAAATACGGGATCAAAGCAAATTTATTCCAGATTATAGTGAAGCCGGTAATTGCATCTGCCGCAATGCTGCTTGTAATATCAAGAATTGAAAGCGTTTTTCTCGGAATTGCTCTTGGGATAATTTCTTATTTCATTGCATTGGTTTTGGTAAAGGCATTCAGCCAGGATGACAAGCAGCTGGTTATAAGGATAATCAAAAATGCATGATTACATAAAAGTTTTTAAATCTATACTCACGGACAAAATCTATTGAGCAATAGTTGTCCGTTCGTAATAAGTAAAAGGCATGTTTATTGCTCAAATTTTTGTGCCTTTTACTATATAATGGGTTTTCAGAAAAAATGGCCTCACTAAAGGAAATAAAGAAGACAGGAAGCTTGCCGAGAGACAGCCATTTCACTTTATGGAACAGGTATGTATGCTCGCATTTTTCCGTGTATATCACCAAGCTGTTGCTCTGCACTCCGATAACAGCAAACCATGTGACATTTTTAATGCTAATTTTTGGAATTGCCGGCTCTATTCTATTGTTCAATGGCTTTTTTGTGGCCGGCCTTCTTGTACTTCATTTTGCAGTCATTCTTGACAATGTTGACGGAGAGATCGCAAGGTACAGGAATGAAAGGAGCATGATGGGGAAATACCTTGATGTTGTTTATCATTTCAGCGTGTCGCCTCTGATGCTTTTTGGATACGCCTACGGGGCTTATAATTTGCATCCGGACAAGCTTTTGATAATCTTCGGGTTTTTAGCGGCAATGTTCTCCAAGTCAGTGATTCTTCCAGGGATATTTGATGTGATTGTTACAATGCGTATCAAGGGGATGCACCCTCCATTGAGGACAAAAACAGATGGCAGTGAAGTGAAAGAGATTGAGGGGCAAGCGGAAAGCTACAGAAGCCCCCTCCTTAGAATTTACAGCATGGTCAAGGACTTTTGGGAGTATCCCTTTAACCTTGTTGGCCTCACAATTTTGTACATATGGGAGATTTATAACCTCAAATATTCTTTATTGCCGGAGTACTCGGCAACGATTGTGTTTTTTGTATTGTACGGCACATTTGTCACATTGAACCAAATTGCATCATTCATACTTCATGCAAGGAAGAACAGCATAGAATCATTTTATGTTTTCCTTTTTGGAAGGAAGTAATCAGCTTTTGTACCATTCAATGGTCTTTTTCAAACCGCCAATCAGGCCAATTTTTGGCCCCCATCCCAATTCTTTTTTTGCCTTGGAAATATCTGGGCACCTAACATGAGGGTCATCAGCAGGCAATGGCTTGAAAACAATTCTGCTCTTGCTTTTTGCAAGCCGGTTGATTATTTCAGCAAATTCCAGTATTGTGTGCTCTTCGGGATTTCCGATGTTGACAGGATCATTAATCTTGGAAAGCATAAGCTTGTATATCCCATCTACCAGATCGCTTACATAACAGAAGCTCCTTGTTTGCTTTCCGTCGCCATTGACTGTTATAGGCTTGTTTTTCAAGGCTTGATTGATGAAATTTGGTACGACCCTTCCGTCATCTTTCCTTATCTTGGGCCCATATGTGTTGAATATCCTCACTATTTTTGTGTCCAGTTTGTGTATCCTATGATAGGCCATTGTCAAAGCTTCTGCAAATCTCTTGGATTCATCATAGCAGCCTCTTAACCCTACAGGATTCACATTGCCCCAATAAGTTTCAGGCTGGGGATTTACAAGAGGATCACCATAGACTTCTGATGTGGAAGCAAGAAGGTATGTCGCTTTCTTGGCCAGTGCCAATCCCAGTGTGTTATGCGTCCCAAGGCTCCCGACTTTCAATGTCTGTATCGGAATTTTCTGGTAGTCTATTGGGGATGCCGGGCTTGCAAAATGCAGCACATAGTCCAAATCTTCATTCACGACAATATGCTTGCTCACATCATGGTGAATGTATGAAAAATTTTTGTTGCTTCTCAAATGCCCGATGTTGCTCATGTCTCCTGTGATGAGATTGTCCATCGCAATTACTTTATAGCCTTTCCCCAAAAGAAATTCGCAAAGGTGGCTTCCTATAAATCCCGCCCCACCTGTTATCAGAATTGTTTGCATTTGATTTTATTTTCCCCTATAGTGTTTATTTGCTTTTTCAAGCTGCTCGATGCTTCCTATGTCATACCATTTCTTATCTGTTACAAAAGAGTAAACCTTTTCCCTTTTATGCAGCCATTCTATGAAGCTTCCTGTCTTGTCGGGGTTGTTGCCTTGGGCGATGTATTTCCTGATTAATTCCATTGTTTTCTTCGGAAATACATAAATTCCGGTTGATGCCAAAGTGGATTTTGGTGATATTGGTTTTTCCTCAAAATTGACAACAAGCTCGTTTTCAATTTCGACAATTCCATAATCCTTTGCCAGCGCATAATCCTTGACATCATGCAACACTATTACATTCGACTTTCTTTTCCTGAAAAAATTGAATACATCTCCCAATGACAATTCAAACAGGTTATCGCCAGCGACAACAATCAGATCATCATTCAGGTTCTTTGCAGTAATCACGTAATGAATGTCTCCCAAAGCCCCTAGCCTGTCTTCATTGCTTGTGGTGCCATCATCCAGTATCTCGATTGGCTTTATTGAGCTAAAACCATCAAGCCATCTTTGGAAATGATCTTCAAATTTGCTGTTTGTAACAATGTAAATCCTGTTCAATTGTGGGATTTGCTCGAGCTTATTGATTATATGTTCTATAATAGTCTTGCCCCCTACTTTGAGCAAAGGCTTTGGAGTATTTTCTGTCAACGGGTAAAGGCGAGTTCCATATCCCGCGGCCAAGATTATTGCATCCAATTAAATCACATCCTTTCTTCCTACGCTGATATAGGAAAATCCTTCCTTCCTTAATAGCTCCGGATCGTATATATTTCTGCCGTCTATAATCAATGTTTGATTCATCAATGATTTAAGCTTTTTAAAATCAAGCTCTTTAAATTCACTCCATTCGGTCAGTATAACCAATGCATCAGCGCCTTTGGCGGCCTCGTAAGGGCTTTTGCAATAAGCAATATCGCTTAAAAATTCTCTTGATTTTTCTGCTGCAACAGGGTCATAAGCCTTAATTCTGGCGCCGTCTTTTTGCAGCTGGCTGATTATATCGATTGATGGCGCAAACCTCATGTCATCTGTATCGGGCTTGAAAGCAAGTCCAAGGACAGCAATTGACTTATTTCTTACAGCCGACATAGCCTTGCCTATCTTCCTGACAAAATTTTTCCTTTGCATGCTGTTTATATCCTGCGTCTCTTTCAGCAGCTTGAAGTCGTAGCCAAGCTTTTCCGCAATGCGTATGAAAGCCTCTGCATCTTTCGGAAAGCAAAAGCCCCCATACCCGACCCCCGCATTCAAGAATGGCTTACCTATCCTCCTGTCCAAACCCATTCCTTCCGCAACTTTTTCAACATCAGCCCCAGCTAATTCGCAGATGTTTGCAATTGCATTTATGAAAGATATTTTTGTTGCCAAGAAAGAGTTTGATGCATGCTTGATAATTTCGGCGCTTTTTATGTCCGTGAACAGGATAGGCGCCTTTAACGGGGCGTAAAGCTCCTGCATTATTTTTTTCGCCTTTTCTGAGTCTGTCCCTATAATAATCCTGTCAGGGTGCATGAAATCTTTCACAGCGCTCCCTTCCCTTAAAAATTCAGGATTGCTGACAACGTCAAAATCAACCTTTTGGGAATTATATGCCCTTATTGTTCTTGCAACCTCCTCGCCTGTTTCAACAGGCACAGTGCTCTTCTCGACAACTACTTTGTAGGAATCCATTGATCCGGCTATTGCCCTTGCAACACCGTCAACGTAGCTTAGATCAGCCTCTCCATTTTCTTTTGGAGGTGTTCCAACGCAGATGAAAATGATGCTTGAGTCTTTTATTGATTTTTTCAGGTTTGTCGTAAAATTAAGCCTTTTCCATTTCTTGTTCTTTATTATAAGATCTTCCAGGCCGTGCTCATAAATAGGCATGATATTGCTGTTCAGCTTCTTTATCTTGATTTCGTCTATGTCAACGCATACAACATCGTTTCCAAGCTCTGCAAAGCACGCTCCAGTGACTAAGCCAACGTAGCCTGTGCCAATTATCGCTATCCTCATAAGGCTCAAGAATAGAAAGCTATTTAAATATCTTACCATTATCCTACTTTATACTACCAATGGTGAAAAAGAAGATATCCATAACTATCAATGAGAAAATATTGCATGACATAGACTCAATAATAGACAACATATTCATAAGGAACAGGTCACAAGCCATAGAGCATCTCGCCAAGAATGCTTTGGGGGAAAATAGGACAGCAGTTATTCTTCTTGGAGGCAATGAGGAAAATCTGAGGATTTCCAAAGGCGAGTACAGGCCAACTGCAATTCTGAATAACATCTCTGTCATAGGGCTTGCATTAAAAAAATTGAGAGAAAACAATTTCAAGAGCATCTTCATTGTGGCAAGGAATGCATTGCTGACAAAATTGTTCGAGATGCTGAGAGACGGAACTGATTACGGAGTCAAGATTAATTATGCAGAGGAGAAGCATTCCAGCGGCTCTGCAGATTCACTCAGGCTGCTAAAAGGAAAGATCAGCACGAATTTCCTAGTTGTTTATGGCGATGTGATATTCAGCAAAATAAACATAGACGAGATTTGGAATGACCACATCAAGCAGAATTCGGTTGCAACCATAATGCTTACGACAAGCTCAAAGCCGAGCGAGAAAGGAACAGTCAAGGTAGAAGGCAACAAAGTCCTAAAATTCACGCAAAAACCGAAGAAGTCTGATATCTACCTTGTATTTTCTCCTATCTTTGTAACAGAGCCCCAGATCTTTGAATATTCAGGGCATAGCCTGGAATCTGATGTTTTTCCGGAACTGGCTGAAAAAGGGTTGCTAAATGGCCATTTGAGCAGCGAGAAGGAAGTGCATATACATTCTAAGAAGGATTTGGAGAGGTTACAATAAGAAATGTCGACTGCAAAATCATGATTTTGGCTTTACCACTCCTATGAGAATTCTTTATAGATCAACAACAGGAATTTTTTCCTGTCA
>CAZMBY010000030.1:0-15720 GCA_964564925.1 uncultured Methanosarcinales archaeon | reverse complement strand
AGAAAAAGATGTGCTAAAAGATGATTAGGGTATTGCCAGATACAAATATAATCAAGGAGATAGTAAAGATTGCCGACAATTGAATATAATATAGCAACTAATACCCACATCATATATTAAGTGCCGGGATTTGATTACACTCCCTCAAACTTAATGAGTGAATGCAACTTACACCCTTTTGATTCTACCTTCTTTCTTCCATGTAAATCCTCAAGCTCAATTATAACAGCGCACTCCACCACCTCACCGCCAAGTTTTTCAATCAGATTAATTGCTGCAGCCAAGGTGCCGGAAGTTGCAATCAAGTCATCAACTAGCAAGACTTTTGCTCCTTTTGGAATGGCATCAACATGAACTTCAACTGTTGCCCGTCCATATTCCAATTCATAGCTTTCTTTTTCTGTCTTATGCGGCAGTTTGCCCTCTTTTCTTATAGGAATGAATCCCTTATTCAGCTTGGATGCGAGTGCGCCTCCTATTATGAAGCCCCTGCTTTCAATTCCTGCAACTAAGTCTATATTCTGATTTTTGTACCTTTCGAAGAATTCGTCAATAACATAATTGAATGCCTTTGCATCCTTCAGCAGTGTAGTGATATCACGAAACATCACTCCCTTTTTTGGCCAGTTTGGAATTGTCCGTATTGCTAATTTGAGGTCCATTGCCGTTGATGTTTTTTGATTACTTTATAAGATTTTTGTTTTAATAATATTTTTAAACATCAATCTATAACCTTGATTTATGCTCATCAACAACCAGAACTACAGGACTTTATGGATGCAGGACAGCTCAGTCTTCATGATAAACCAGCTATTCCTTCCGCACAAATTTGAAATCTTTGAATCAAAAAATTACATTCAAACTGCAGAGTCCATTAGGTCGATGATTGTGAGGGGTGCCCCTGCAATCGGCGCAACCGGCGCTTTTGGTATTGCCCAAGCAGCAATTGAATTCATTGGGAAGAATTTTGATAATTTTAAGATCCATTTGAGGAAAGCAGAGCAAATTCTAAAATCCACAAGGCCGACTGCAAATGACCTATCTTTTGGCATAAACTTTGTCATGAAGAAAGCTCTTGATAATTTCGATGTTAAAATTGCGAAAAAATACGCCGTCAAGGCAGCGAATGAATATTCAGATTGGAGTGTGGAAGTTTGCCGTAAAATCGGTGAAAATGGCAACTCATTAATCCAAGAAAATCAGAATATTTTGACTCACTGCAATGCAGGAGCATTGGCTTGCGTTGATTTCGGCACTGCTTTGGCTCCGATAAGAATTGCCCATTACAGCAAGAAGAAAATATTTGTTTATGTTGACGAGACAAGGCCTCGAAACCAGGGTTCTTCGCTGACTGCATGGGAGCTTGCTCAGGAAAAAATTCCTCACGCAATTATAGTTGATAATGCCGCAGGGCATTTCATGCAAAAGAAGATGATTGACATTGTGATTGTTGGAGCCGACAGGATTGCAACAAACGGCGATGTCGCGAACAAGATCGGGACATATGAAAAAGCTGTATTGGCAAAGGAAAACGGCATCCCATTCTATGTAGCCGCTCCAATGTCAACTTTTGATGTAAACTCAGGAAGCGGAAATGAAATCCCAATAGAGGAAAGAAGCGAAGATGAAATTTTGCATATTTCCGGAATCGATGAAAACAACGAGATGAAAAAAATAAGGATTGCCCCTCTGGAAAGCACTGCGAAAAATCCGGCTTTTGATGTGACCCCGGCAAAATACATAACGGGAATAATAACGGAAAAGGGAGTTATACAGCCATCTAAAGAAGAGATTGGGAGGTTTGTTAGGAGAGACTAATAAAATTTATAAACAAATCAAGCTTTTATTGACTAAAATGGACTGGGGGATGAAAAACAGGTTGTCTCGGAATTTTGACAATAAGAGCGGCAAGACGGTAATGCTTGCTGTAGATCACGGATATTTTCAAGGCCCAACTACGGGCTTAAAGAATCCAAAGGAAACAATCACTCCCCTGCTGCCTTACTGTGATTCTTTATTTGTAACAAGAGGGGTCTTAAGAAACTGCGTTCCAGATAATACTGAAACTCCGATTTTCTTAAGGGTTTCCGGCGGCCCAAGCGTTCTGGGGGAGCTTTCAAATGAAGACATAACCACCTCAATGCAGGAGGCGCTCCGCTTGAATGCATGCGGTGTTGGAATCTCTATTTTTGTCGGGGAAAAAAATGAAGACAGGACAATATCTAATCTTGGAAGGCTTGTCAATGAGGCAGAAGACTATGGGATGCCTGTTCTTGCAATTACGGCAGTTGGAAAGGAAATGGCAAGGGATACAAGATACTTGGGGTTAGCCTGCAGGATCGCAGCCGAGATAGGGGCCCATATGGTCAAGACATATTACTGTGAAGAGGATTTTGACAAAGTTGTCGAGGGCTGCCCTGTGCCTGTTGTCATTGCAGGCGGAAAGAAAATGCCTGAAAAAGACGCTTTGCAGATGGCTTACAATGCAATAAGCAAAGGCGCTGCCGGAGTCGACATGGGCAGGAACATTTTCCAATCTGAAAATCCGGTTGCAATGATACAGGCTGTAAGGGCAGTTGTTCACGGCAATCATTCTGTTGACGAGGCTTTTGAGCTGTTTAATAGATTAAAAGATAAGAAAATTGTTTCGGAAATAGTTTAGATTTAAAAGAGGTTCTTATTAGGTGAATTTTCATGGCATTAGAGCACAAAGTTGAAGGTAGGACTATTTTGATTAAGGGCTCTGTTGATGAATATGTCCAATTTATGGAGGGAGTTCATCGATTAGCGTGCCCTAAAGAATTTGAGACTAGGCCAAGGTATGTAAGGGAGCGTTTTAGTGAGGAAATAGATTCGATGAGAAAATATGAAGATGAAATTAATAGAGCCAAAACTGACGAAGAGAAATTGGATTTAATTGAAAAATTTAAGGGATTTTTCTTTCAGGCAAATTTTGGATTTCATAGAATAATGCATGACATCGATTTGGGCGATAAATTCGGAGTTCTTGGCAGCTTAATCCTGGAATATTTTTCCAATACCCATCCCGTAACATATAATGAAAAAGATGAAGAATATTTCTTAATGATAAAAGAAACTTTTGATGCAATAACAAAAGCCAAATGAATTCAATAACCTTTTTATAAACTTCTTTAATACTTCTTATAATGCGCGTTGCAGTCTATCACAACAACAAGGATGTAAGAATAGAGGAAAGGCCAATTCCCGAGATTAATGATGATGAAATTCTTGTGAAGGTTATGGCTAGCGGCATTTGCGGCACAGATGTCCTTGAGTGGTACAGGATAAAAAAAGCTCCTCTTGTTTTAGGCCATGAAATTTCGGGTGTTGTGGAAAAGAAAGGAAAGAATGTAAAGAATTTTGATGTTGGAGACGGAGTTTTTGTTTCCCATCATGTCCCGTGCATGAAATGCCATTACTGCTTGAATAATCATCACACTGCTTGCGAAACATTGCACAAGACTAATTTTGACCCGGGCGGGTTTTCAGAATACATAAGGATACCGAAAATAAATGTTGAAATTGGAACATTCAGGCTGCCTGAAAATATATCTTTTGACGAAGGGACTTTTATTGAGCCATTGGGAACTATTGTCAGAGCGCAAAGGTTAGCCAGCTTAAGGAAAGACCAGGCGTTGCTTGTCATAGGAAGCGGCATTTCAGGATTGATGCACATTGCCCTCGCAAAATCAAAAAAAACAGGAAAAATAATCGCAGTTGACATAAATGAATATCGCTTGGATGCAGCAAAAAGATTTGGAGCGGATTTTGCCATCAATGCAAATGATGATATTACATCAAAATTAAAAAATTTAAATGATGGCAGGCTGGCAGACTTGGTAATTGTATGCACAGGGGCATTATCAGCCGCAAAGGAGGCCTTAAACTGCGTAGACAAAGGGGGCACAATTTTGTTCTTTGCAGTTCCAAAACCCGGTGAGAGCTTTGAAATCCCAATCAATGACTTCTGGAGAAATGAAATAAAAATAATGACGTCTTACGGGGCTGCGCCTGATGACCTGAAGGAGTCCTTGGAACTTATTAAAAACAGAAAAATAAATGTTGCAGACATGATAACACATAGGCTGCCCTTTAATGAAATCCAAAAGGGCTTTAGCCTCGTTGCAGAAGCAAAGGATTCGCTTAAAGTTATCGTTGAGCCTAATAGATAATCAATTCTCGCCGATAACAGAAGCCTTAATATCTTCCCTGCACTGGCAATCATTATATTTTATTTTTGGGATTGTCGCAATCAATAATTTTTTTACATTCTCGGCATTTTGTTTCATTATCTGAAGTATCATCCCAATACTCACCACTTCTTCATGCTCTTTCCAAACATCATAATCTGTAGACATCGCAACAATCGCATAACAAATTCCAGCCTCCCTTGCCAAGACAACTTCCGGAACAGTGCTCATGTTTATCACATCAGCTTTCCACTGCCTGAACAGATGGCTCTCAGCCTTTGTGGAGAATCTCGGGCCTTCAATTGTAATCACAGTCCCTTTTTTATGGTGCTGAATCTTCATTTCAGAAGCAGCTTCCGCAAGGAGATTCCTTAATTTGCTGCAAAAAGGCTCTGCCATAGGTATGTGGCATACTTTATCTTCATCATAAAATGTGGAATGCCTTTTTGTCGTCCTGTCGATGAACTGGTCGCAGAAAACCAGATGGCCGGGCTTGATTTTTTCCCTTAAAGAGCCGCAAGCAGTTGTTGCAATTATATGCGTGCATCCAATGTCTTTCAAGGCCATAACATTTGCGCGGTAATTGACATTTGTTGGATTTATCGAATGCTTTTTTCCATGGCGGGAGAGAAGTATAACATCAACTCCATTAATCTTTCCTGTTGTTAAAGAGCTTGACGGTCTGCCAAATCTTGTTTTGACGCTTATCTCTTTTGCGTTCTTCAAAATCCTCGGGTCCTCCAATCCAGAGCCGCCAATTATGCCGATTTTGGTCATTAACCACCTTAATTTAAAATATTCACAACGGATTACTTTCTTCGCGCTTGCATAAGAAAGTCCTTCTTTATTTTTTCACTAATTTATTTTGATGTTATTCTTAATGTGAATTTAATATCTATTGGATTTTTTTCATTATTCTTGACGCATTGTTTTAAATAACCTTAAAAATAAAAAGATCATCTGTCCACACCTTTCACTTTCAAATTACTTTTAACGGCCTTATCGCTTATTATCGCAGAGTTTCCGCTTGGGTCTTCGATGATTATTTTCTGCTTCTCCTTGCCCCAGGTTATGTTCAATATTTTTTTAAGAAGATTTTTCGCCTTCTTCTTGTCGTCTTCATCCTCTTCCATCTCTTTTGCGGATTCAATCTGGTACTTTACCCTGCTGAGGATGCCTTCGATGTTGGTCACATAGCCTTGCGAAGCAGGGCCTGGCGTTATTGTTGCAATATGGGGGAGCTTGACAATCGCTTCGCTCGACTTGACAACCCTTACTTTCATGTCTTCCTCGCTGGAGATTTCAAACTCGTACTTTATTGGATCTTTCTTTTCAATAGCCTCGACATCAGCCTTATGGTATTTGCAGTTCCCGCAGGTCATGGAAAACATGTAAACCTTTCCGAAATAAGGCACTTCAGTATCCCTTTCCGTAAGAACCAATGTATTCTGGTTGCACAAAGGGCACGTTTGCTGCTCGAAATCCTGCTCTTTTACTTCTTTTTCAGGCATAACCTTTCAGAAATATAATTTGTTTTTATAGTTTTTGTTTTGCAAGAAAACAAGAAGTCCTGGACAATAAGTAAAGTTGGTTAATGGTTTTTAGCCGGAGCCTCGGAATATGGAGCAAGTTTAAAGCCAGCATTTATGAGTGCCATTTCAAAAAATACGCGTCCTGGATTTATAAGTCTCTCGTACCTAATTACTGCAGTCCCTTTATTGTAATCAAGTACTGCTACAGAATTGACTCTTAAAAAAATTTCATTTCTTGTGAGCATAATATACCTATCACCTGTTAACTGGAATACTCTAGATAAGTCTCTTTCCAAAAAGAAAAGTCGTTCCCTCTCGCCTTGGTTCCCAATCACATTAGGATAAGCACGCATATCTGCTGGGGATGGTATTTTTGCCGCTTTGTGATTATTAACATCGATTGATTTACCATTAACTTTTTTTAGTCGATTACCAAGGGCTGTAACATAATGCCTTACAGAACCAGGGCGTATAAGAGGAGCATATGTCATAGAAGCCCATGCTGAATTAATTAATGTTTCAGCAAAATCCCATAAATTGCCATCATTTCTTCTATCTTTACCGGCCAAATCATCAATAGAACCAGCACTTATCTGATTGGACGACCTGATAGAACCGCCTCTTGATTCTTCCACTAATCCATCTCCCCCAAATCAGCACCTTAATAAAAAGAACTTAAAAATCTACTCTTCGTATTCTGCGACTTCCATACCTTCAGCTGCTTTCTTGCTTTCTTCCTTTGAAGGTTTCTGGCCCCTATATATATAGGCAAAGTTAGGCACAGCTGCTATCCAGTTCTCACCGAAGCCGGCAATGTCTCCGTCAACCGCATCGCACGTTTTCTTAAGCTTGTTGATTGCCCTCTTGAGCTCTACCAAGTCTTTGTCTTTCAAAGGCTTGATGTTTATCAAAGCAATGGTGTGGCCTTCCCTTAACGAATCAAGAATTGGCTTTATGTGCTCAAACTCTGATATTACAAAGGGCCTTACCATTAATCTTGATTTTGTGTCGATATTAGCTTCATTACCAAGTTCAACATAGCTTTGCTCAGCACCCTCAAACATATCAGAACCAGAACCGGAACCAAGCTTCTCCTTTAGTTTGCTCAAAAATCCCATTACAATCACCTTTTGACTATGTTTTGATTTTTTATCTAAACCTCATTTTTCATACAACAAGCGTATATATAAATCTTTCTATTCTGGGGAGTAGTAAAAGGAATTTATTGTAGAAAAGAAAAACCAAACCAGCATCAGTTCACATATTTTTGATTATGAATTCTTTAAATCTTTTTTAGAAACCTTTTTATAATAGGCGATGTTACAAAGCAAAGCAAAATGGTAAGGAGAATCGGCGGCTTAAGGAGAAAGACAAGGTACAAGTTCCGAAAGGACAAAAGGTCAAAAGGAAAATTCAGCACAACTAGATATTTCCAATCCTTTATTACAGGAGACAAAGTCAACCTGACGGTTGAGCCCTCAATCCAAAAAGGGATGTATTACCCGCATTTCATGGGAAGGGTTGGGGTTATCAAATGCAAGAGAGGCAAATGCTACGAAGTTTTGATAAATGATTTTGGCAAGGAGAAAACCTTGATTATCCATCCGGTTCATCTGAAGAGGGCATAAAAAATGGCAGACATGCAGATAATTTCAGAGGCTCCAACCAACATATACCAATTAAAGAAAGCCCTTGAAAAAATAAGGAAAAGGGACAATGAGCTGAATTTCAGGGCTGCCAAGACTGAAGAATACCTTAACCAGGTCGTAACTATAAAAAACGCCGATGAGCTATTCAGCAAGATAGCGGCTTTAGAGATCCCAAGGCTGAAGGAGCAGCACATTCATAAGATAATAGACACTGCCCCAACTACTGTGAATGACCTCAAGGTTGTGCTTCAGGGCTACACCATCACTATCAACAACGATGCGATGAAGAAGATAGTTACTGCAATAAGCGAATTCTTGGAGAGCAAATAGCAGCAGTTCTTTGCAAAATCTTTATAAAGACAAAAATTCCCATTGAATAAAATGAGGGTGGCTCTAAATCAAAATCACTTGGTGTTAAATGAAAAGCTCATCAAAAAATCAAATAGTTTTGCAAGGACGTTCAATTTAAATGACTATGCAAGAGTTGAAGATATAGAAAGAATCCTGCTGAAGCGCGATGTTTCAGTTGAGGAAAAGAAAAAGTTATTGGTCAGGAGCCTGTCAGAATCCGTTTTGAAGGCGTTTTCAGTGAATAAGGGCACATTTAACAAAAAAACCCTTGATTCGCTCAAAAAGAGGCTGGCCGGAATAAGAATGATCATGGCAAAGCTTAGGAGCATAAATTATTACCTCGAATCATCATTTTTGCAGGAAATACATCATCCAAAAATCAAGTTAAGCAATAAAAGGCCGAGGCTGAAGGGAAGGGGCAATTTTGCAAGCGACGAATTAGAGGCGCTTGAATACACAACCTACAAACTCATCGAAAAAGCGGTGGTGCTTGATAAGAGATTGCTCTCTGAATTTCACCATAAGCAAAGTAAGATTTTGCGCGAAGAAAAGCTTGAAATCCGGGGACTTGGGCCCCTGTTTGCAAAAGAATCAGAACTCTTGGAGCATCTGGAAGCCAAATTGCCTCCACCAAAAGCTGTGACGATGGAATTCATGAAAGAACCCATGTTCACCCATTGGGTATCAAGGATATTCGCTCTTTTGTCATTCATTGAGCATGCCTGCTCAAAGGAAAATGCCATACTTGGGATGCTCAAAAAAGACAAAACTGCACGGAAGATGGTGGACAAGAAAATCAGGAATTTAGTTCACGAAAGATCAAAGTTGCTGAAGATAATGGAAGAAAAAGCAATATCGATGGAAGAATATAGAAACGATAGAGACTTCAAGAAGGAATTGCACAACCTTACCACAACAATAAATCTATAGGAAAAATGGAAAGCATAGACAAGCCCGATAGGGTAAAGGAGGAAATAGTGATTGTGTTAGATTTCCTGCCAAATGGCTACCCTTACGATGACAGGCCGATGTACATGAAGACTCCGATAGCGCAAGCTATAGGAAAGGAGCACTTTGTGCTGCTCGAGCTGGTGCCAAAAAAAGGCATACATCTTCAGCCCTTTGAGGAAGTCTACATCGGAGAGGGAAAAAGGGATAAAATACACCACATTGTAGGCAAAATAGGGTTAGTCAAGCTGACATTGACTGCAAAATCCGAGCTGGAATACGTGATAAAGGACATAGTCACAAAAAATGAGAAGAAATTCATTGAGTTTTTCAACAAAGCGCAGCCTTTGAGCACCAGAATGCACCAGCTCGAGCTGCTCCCAGGCCTTGGCAAAAAGCACATGTGGCAGGTTATAGAGGTAAGGGAAGACAAGCCATTTGAAAGTTTTGCTGATTTGAAGACAAGGGTTAAGCTTATGCCTGACCCTGAAAAAGCAATAGTCAAGAGAATATTGCAGGAGCTTGAAGGGAAAGAAAAGCACAAGATGTTTGTTGATGCCTGACGTTCTAAAATGCATTTGCGCCAAAAGCAGGTCAAAGTTGGAAACTTAAGCACTTCCGAGACTGAGCTGAAAGATTTGTTAAAGGCATGGATTGCAATTTCAATTGCATTTGCTGTTGTTTTGAATGGCTCAAAATTCTCGTCCGGCTTCTATGCTAAGTTCATTGTTGCTTCATTGACTGTCGGTGTTGGCTTTCTTCTTCATGAGCTTGGGCATAAAGTTGTGGCGCAGAGATACGGCTGTTTTGCCGAGTTCCGGTCTTTTGATGTGATGCTGGTGATTGCAGTAGCAATGTCTTTTCTGGGAATGGTTTTTGCGGCTCCGGGCGCTGTCATGATATCGGGCCGCGTCAGCAAAAAGAGGAATGGAATAATTTCAGCAGCAGGCCCTGTTGTAAACCTTGTTTTGGCTTTGATTTTCCTGATTCTTTCATTCATGCAGGCGCCGCAGTTAGTCAAGGACATAGCATTTTACGGCTTCTTGATAAACTCCTGGCTTGCTTTGTTCAACATGATACCATTTTGGCTTTTTGACGGCTATAAGATTTTAAAATGGAACAAGCTGGCTTACGGATCCATTTTGGCAATTGCCTTTATGTTCATGCTGCTGCAGAACAACCTTCATCCGGGTGCATGAGGATGGAGAAAACCTTGAGATGCCGGAATTGCGGGCGCAGCCTGACAGAAAATGAACTTTACTGTCATTTTTGCGAGATGGATTTGTCAAAGTTTGCAACGGAAAAAGCCAAAATTCATGCAAAACAGCCCAAAAAAAGAAAAAATAATTAATTTTAATGGTATTATTGGAAAATAAAATAAAAAAATGAAAAATTTTTTAAATAGACAGCTTCAAAATTTGTCGTCGGGAAATAAAAATTACAATTTTTTTTCCAAAAAAAACTGAAAAATTTAGATTTTTTTTCCAAAAATTGTCGTCTAAAAATCCGAAAAATAAAAAGATTTAAATACTACCTTTATAATTAAATTTTTATTCAAAAGAGGAATTTTCAAACCGTGAATAAAAAATGAGCGAATTTGGATTGCATGTTACAGTTGATGCGTCCGGCTGCAACAAACGAAAGCTTGCTTCTGTAACATTGGTTTATGACATTCTAAACAAGCTGCCTGATAAAATAGGCATGACTAAGATGACTTTGCCTTATGTTGTCAAGTGGCTGGACAAGTTTGCAAATGGGACAGAGGGCATTTCAGGATTTGTGATGATTGCCGAAAGCCATATCAGCATCCATACTTTTCCGGACCAAGATTATGTGTTCATGGACATCTTCTCATGCAGGGACTTTGACGCTGAAAGGGCTGTCAAGTACCTTACAGCTGCTTTTGAAACTAAGAAGTGTGAAACAAATATCCTGAAAAGAGGAATTGATTTTCCACGAAAAGTGATTTTAAGCCACGTTTAGATGCTTTTCTAGCTGCCCACCCGGTCTTAACGGCTTGTGCTCTTAATATGAAATTTGAAATCTGCCAAGAAATAAATGAATGTGGTGAGCTTTGGAACATGTTCAGCCCTAATGAAAAGCTGTTTGACCTCTGGAATTTTAGGATGTGTTTCTACGACCCCAATGAAAACACACCTTATTTTATAGTCGGGTATGAGAATGGCGAGGCTGTGGGCATCTTGCCCCTGTACTTTGACAAGGCCGCAAACCAATACGCCTATTTCGGCGGCTGGTTTCCCGAAAGGAATACTTTCTACATAAAAGATAAGAAAAAACTTCCCCAGTTTCTGGAGAGATGCCCAAATAATACTTTAATTGAGGGTATAGACCCTCATGAAAAGGAATTCTACAATTTCCTGGATGACGAGTACACCTATTACCTGGACCTAAACAAGCATAATCTTGATTTTGAAAGTTATTTCAGCTCCCTGGATAAGAGAAAGCGGAAGGATATCAGGAGAGACTTAAGGAATATTCCTGAATACAAACTTCGCAAGGGCGCTTTTTACGACTTTGATAGGTTGATTGAACTGAATGTCAGGCAATACGGGGATGAATCAAAATTTAACAATATGGCCATCAGAAACGGAATACAAAAAATGGAAAGGCTCGCTCATGAAAGCGGGATTGCTGAGATGATCAGCGTAGACATAGCCGGCAAAACAGAAGCTGTGGAATTTGGCATATTTCTTGGCGACTGGTATTATGCCATAATCGGAGGAGCCAACAACCAGAAAATCAGCAATCTTGGCAAGCTTATGAATGTGCTGTCCATAAAGAATGCCATGGAAAAGAAGGCAAACTTCATGGATTTCTTTGCTACCTCAGGCTATTGGAAAAATATGTGGAATTTTGACAAGGCCATGCTGCTTAAATTCATCAAATAGAATGAAAGTCTACAAAAATATACAAAAAGCTAAACCAAAGATTTTAAGCTCAATCAGGAAGTTTGGCTTTATGCCGGAGCATAATTTCTACCATTTCCTTTACAAGCAGGCTCCAACAAGACAATGTGTTTTTTTTGATTTTGGGAAAGGAAGAGGATTGATGGCTACATTCAACAAAAGCAGCAATGCATGGAGTGTTAACAGCGAGGTTCTAGCCCTAAGCGAAGAAAGAATGGACTTTTTCTTGAAATTTCTCAATTATGTTTTTTTCAAGAAAAATGCCAAAAAGGTCGTTGTTGAGTTTGCGGAAGGCTTTAAATCCCGGGTTTTTGCCAGGCTGAAACTGTCGCCTTACAAAGTTAATGCAAATTACTCCCTTTACTGGCCAGTTTATGATTTGGCAAGCTTTGATGAATACTTGAGAGGTAAGCAATGGAAGAAATTCCGCAACATAAGGAACAGGTTTCACAATACTCTGCAGGTTAAGGTTATGAACCCAAGGAAAGTTGGGAAAGATACACTTAAAGGTATACTTATGTCCTGGCTTAGGAGAAGGCACCCGAGGGATAGGGTTGATCACACTTATTACCTGAATGCAATCAACAACAAGCTCGAAGGATTGGAGATGGCGAGGACACTCTCAATAAATAATGAGCCATGCTCGATTTCAGCAGGCTGGAAAATACCCAATAGCAACGGATTCTATTGCAGCATCGGCATTTTTGACTATAAGCATAAGAATTTAGGCGAGTTCGCCAACCTTGATGACATGATCAATCTAAAGAAAACAGGCTACAAATGCGTCGACCTGGGCGGCTCTGATAAAGCCATACTGGATTTCAAGAAGAAATTCAAGCCCGCAAAGATTTATAAAACTTGCATTTTTTCTATTGCCAGGAAGAAAAAATCATGAAAACAGTAACATTTCCTGATAATTTCGCGCAGATTGCTGACAGCTATTCAAGCTACAACAGCTCTAAAGCTGTTATTTTGCCGTTACCATATGAAAAGACAACTTGCTACATAAAAGGCACAGAAAAGGGACCAAGCGCTATCATAGAAGCGTCTAAGGAACTTGAGCTTTATGATGAGGAGCAAGGCAACGTTTTCGAGATTGGAATTTGCACTTTGAAGCCATTGGAAGCAAAAGGAGCAACAGAGTTAATAGGTGGAATTATTAATAAAGAGATAAAGGAGCTGCTGGATGATGGCAAGTTTGTCGTGACGATAGGCGGTGAACATTCCATAACCCCGGCAATAGTACAAGCTTATCACGATAAATTTGATGATTTGAGTGTTCTCCAGATTGATGCCCACTCCGATTTGAGGGAAGAATTTGAAGGCACCAAATTTAGCCATGCATGTGCAATGAAGAGAACAATGGAGTTTTCTCCCATTGTGCCGGTAGCCATAAGAAGTTTGAGCTATGAAGAGGCAAAACTTATTGAAGAGAGGAAGATAAGGGTTTTTTGGGCCAAGGACATTATTGATAATGATAAATGGTTTGACCAGGCGATTTCCGGGCTTTCAAGAAATGTTTACATCACACTTGATTTGGACGCCTTGGACCCGTCAATAATGCCTTCTGTAGGAACCCCGGAACCAGGCGGCATGGGCTATTATCAGGCGCTTAGGTTTCTTAAGAGTGTATTCAAAAAAAGAAATGTTGTCGGCTTTGATGTTGTTGAGCTGTGCCCGAATGAGAATGATATAAGTTCTGATTTTACAGCAGCCAGAATAATATATAAGATGATTGGGTACAAGCAGCATGAAAAGAGTTAATAATATGAATATAAGCCTAATAGACTGCCTTGGCTTCTGCCTTCAACGGCTGCAATCCTGCCTCTTTTGCCAAAAGTTCTGCCATGTCTGTTTTTTCCCACGTAAAGTCAGGATCGTTTCTGCCAAAGTGCCCATAGGCTGCAGTCTTCCTGTAGATTGGCCTCCTCAAATTCAAATGCTCTATTATCCATCTTGGAGTAAGCTTGAAATGTTTTCTGACAATCTCTATTATCTTCTCTTCAGGCACCTTGTTTGTCCCAAAAGTATCGACATTGACTGATGTAGGCTCAGCAATACCTATTGCATAAGACAGCTGAACTTCGCATTTGTCAGCCAAGCCTGCTGCAACAATATTCTTCGCTACATAACGGGCAGCATAAGCTCCGCTCCTGTCCACTTTTGTCGGGTCCTTGCCGGAGAAAGCTCCGCCTCCGTGCCTTCCGACACCTCCATAAGAATCGGCAATTATTTTTCTTCCTGTAACTCCTGAATCCCCTTCAGGGCCGCCAATGACAAACTTTCCAGTTGCATTTATGTAAATCCTTGTTTCTTTGTCAATCAAATCGCCGCAAACAGGGATGATTACCTGTTCCAAAATTGCCTGCTTTAGCTTCTCTTCGCTTATCTCGTCAAGGTGCTGCTGCGCAATTACCACAGCACTTAGTCTCTTTGGCTTGTTATCATGGTATTCGACGCTAACCTGTGATTTTCCGTCAGGTCCCAAATCTGTTACGATTCCCTTCTTTCGCACTTCTGAAAGCTTTCTCGTCAGTTTATGAGCCAAAATTATAGGCAAAGGCATAAGCTCAGGGGTTTCATTGCTTGCATATCCATACATCATGCCCTGGTCTCCAGCGCCTTCCTTGTCAACGCCTTGCGCAATGTCTGCGCTTTGGCCGTGTATGCTGACTAAAACTCCAGCATCCTCGCAATCAATTCCAAATGCAGGGTTAGTGTAGCCTATTTCCTTCAATGTCCTTCTTGCAATTCCCTGAATGTCAGCATAACCTCTTGAGGTCACTTCCCCTGCAACAACAACAAGTCCTGTTGTCGTAAGGCATTCCACCGCCACTCTTGAATAAGGGTCCTGTGCATACAATGAATCCAGAATAGAATCGGCTATTTGGTCTGCAATTTTATCCGGGTGTCCTTCAGTTACACTTTCACTTGTGACATAAGTTATTTTAGCCATTTTTTGCCTCCCATCACAGCATAGAATGATTATTGATACGCTAATCCCTCTATCTTATAAATAACTTCGTGAAAGAAATATTCCAAAAAGAATAATTTAAATAATTGATTGTGTTTCGATTTGTTATGTACGAATTGGAAGAAGTAAACAAGATAAGGAAGAAGCTTGGCATGACTCAGTCAGAGCTGGCCAGAAGGGCAGGAGTTTCCCAGTCGCTGATTGCAAAGATTGAGTCAGGCAGGATAGACCCAACCTATACAAAAACAAAAAAGATATTTGCTGCATTAAGCGAGCTTGAGAAAAAAGAGGAGATAAAGGCAGAGCAGCTGATGACTCCAAAGCTTATATCCGTGAGTTCAGGCACTCCTCTCAAGGAAGCCATAAGCAAGATGAAAAAATTCCAGATTTCCCAGATGCCAGTCATAGACAATGACAAGCTTGTGGGAATGATTTCAGAATCAACAATCCTTGATGCTCTGATGAAGTCAAAAGCCAGCAGCTTGATAGAAGTGATGCATGAAGCCCCTCCGATTGTGTCAAAGAAAACTTCTGTACAAGTTATCTCAAACCTGCTGAAGCATTATCCTATGGTTCTTGTGTCAGAAGCGGGCAAATTGGTTGGATTGATTACAAAAAGTGATTTGCTTGGGAAGCTTTATAAGGGTTGAACAGCGCGTTTATGTTTTGCTTCCTCAACAGCTTTTGCAAGGCTGCTTTCTAAATCTAAAACAGCGGATAATCCTAAGGCCGCCCCAGCTTCTCTTTTCTCGGGACATAATTTAGGGATTAACATAGCGAAGCCGCGAAGATAAGTGCCAACAAATTCAAATTGTTCCATAAATCTTTGCTTATTTAACCTTAGTAATAATTCCTCTCGGGCTCTTCGCGGAATACCACTAAAAGCAGAATAATATCTTGTGAGCACATCAGTATGCCTTTGATATAGTTCTTCTGTTTGTCTATAGATATCATCCATTGTTATAGAATGACATGTTAGCTTAAAAATCTATTTCACTCTCTTTAAATTTCCTACTTTCCCAAAATCATAAACCTTATCCTCAACTACATAAACGGAAAAATTGTCCAGATTTTGCTTCAGCAACGGGCTTAGCGTTTTCTCCTTTAATACATCAGTTCCCGGAACAA
>CAZMBY010000029.1:13076-16252 GCA_964564925.1 uncultured Methanosarcinales archaeon | reverse complement strand
AGTGCTGGCTTCTTTAATTCAGCCGAGAACATTTTACATTCCTAGTTCCTTTTTTACAGTTTTCCAAGAGACAAAATCAGAAGTGTTGCCGGATTTAATTTTGGACATGCTTTCATCCAATTGCTTTCGTTCTTCCTCAGAAAGCTTTGTGTCTTCTATGTATTCTCTTAAATAACTGATGTTTTTTCTTAGAGTTTCTATGCTATTTTTCATTTCTGAAAGAGTGCCTAAAATTTGTTTCTGAAAGTCCATCTCTGCCATAGAGAGTATTCAATACAATGGTATATAAAAAACTATCGTTCGTCTAATAGCCCATTATTTACACTCAAACCCACTTATCACTCTTGTCCTTCCACTTGCAATTACAATCAACAATTCATATTCTTTACGATATATCCCTGTGAGTTTCGTACAAGAATGCTGCGTCTTCGTTATGTTTCTTCAGCTCCTTTATCAATAACCTAAAGATGCCATCGGATGTCACAACTTTCTGGGACTTTGCCCATTTTGTTAATTCTGCTGCAACTTTGCTGCAAATGCTTTCTGCTTCCCCTTTGCTCAGGTGAGCATTCCTGCATGCGAAAAAGCAAGAGCCGTAAACTTTTCTTTCATCATAAACTTCTGTATGGCCTGCTCTCTTGACTATCTGCAGCTCTGTCTTGTCTTGAGACCTTGTAATAATTTTTTTGCTTTTCATTTCAGCCCAAGTTTATTGTTCCGTTTGCAATCAATATCAAAAGCCAGCCTAAAAATACCAATATTATCCCAGTTGCGAATCTCATGTATTGCCTGTTTCTTTGCTTCCATCTCTTAAGGTATTGTATTTTATAACCAAAGTAAACCATAAGCAAAATAACAACTAAGGGCAATACAAATATCATGTTGTAAAGTATCAGCCATAGGAATGCCGTGAAATTGAAATTTTGCGAAAGGAATACAAGAATCGCCAGGTATGGTCCTCCTGTGCAGGGGAGTTCGACTCCTGCGACAAAAGCTCCTAATAATATCATAGCAGGCAAAGTTAGTTTCCTCGTCATTTCATGAATCTTCTTGGCCTTTTCCGGCGGGATAGATAGGGTTATCCCATAACCGTACCAAAAGAAGTCCTTTATTTCAATAAGCCCCGCTATAATGACAAGTGTGCCTACTGCAATTGAAAGGTATTCACTGATATACAAAGGGATAGAGCTCAAGAAATACAAGATGCCAAGCCCTGCCAGCAGATATGTCAAGAATACAAAAAAGATGTATATCATGCCATAAATCAGCATTTCCTTTTTGGAATTATAGACAACCATCATAGAAACAAGGAGTATGAGCACTCCAATAGCGCAGGGGTTTATGGAGTCTATTAAAGCTGTTACAACAACTGTTCCCAAGGTCGGAAGGTATGCTTCTACTGCCATCTTGATTTATTTTTGAATATTTTTATTTTGATTATATTGCTCCATAGATTGTAAAAAATACTCTTTATCAAGCTGTGTTACACAATTATCTCCATCGATATCCGCACTTGGATTGTAGTTTCCTTTAAAGACGCCATCTCCATTTTCATCAAAAATAACACAACTTCCAATATAAGATTCAAACATATGTAAGTCATCTCCATCACAATCAAAATCCCCATCTAAATCACATCTATCCCTTTCTTCAATAATTTGTTGAGGAATACCTGTTTTCGGCTCAGTCAAATGTGGTGGTAGACCTTCGTCTCCTGCAATATAGGGATTTATTTCATCTCTTGGCTTTTCCGTAAACACAATCTTTATCCTGTCCCCAGGGGGGACTGTTTCATATGGCGCTATTATATATTTGGATGGGTTTTCAAGGGGCTCCGGGTTTCCATTGAGAAAAACATAGAGCTTTCCAGGCTTTCCATTGCATAAGTCACCATTGTGCACAGCTACCAGGCCTTCGTCAGTAGGCACCTTAATGCCGTCGCTGCTTAAAGACCCCCCTGCCGCATTGAAGAAGGCGCCTATGCTTGCTTCATCATTATCCAGCAAAACACCCTCAACATGTATCCTGTTGTCGACATGTGCATGCAACAATTCAGTGCCTTGCTTATTGAAGATGCCTTTGGGGCTTGCTAATTCTATCTTTTGGTCGCAAATCAGCACCTCAAAATCCGCATGCCAGTGGACAGGCCCTTTTGTTTCTGATATTGCATTAAGGTGCAGCGTAGTTATAATTAAGTAAATGGTCACGATAGAAACAAGCAGAACGATAAGGATGTATGCTACTCTTTTTATCATATCATCCATTACTTTATGGAACAGGATTATTACCAAACTGAGTATTGCAAAAGCTATCGAGCCATACCCAACTAGTGCGAGCTGGCTCAGAGGGTACAAGTTGGAATGGTCTGAAGTGATTTCTTCTTCAGTCTCGTGAGCAGCCACGGATATGGAAAGTAGGAATATGAATATGAACGATAACGTTAGCCTCTTTTTCATAAAGATGAATTTAGAACAGAGTTATTTAAAGCTTACTGTTAAGATTGGCGATTTAGTGCATAATTCTATGCAGATTTACATTACTTGTTCTTGCAGATGAACATACAATGATCCTTTTGGAATGGCTCAAGCTCTCTGTAGTCAACGATCGTGAGGCTACTTTCTAGCTTTGCTTTGACGTCCTTGAAAATCTGCTTCGGTTTTTTTGTCACATCAATGCTTCTTGCTTTAGCGGCCAACAAAGCATAGCCACCACTCTTAAGGAAGAGCACAATATTCTTTAGGAATATCTCAACCTGGTTTTTTTGCGCGACATCTTGGTATACCACATCAACAGCCGATATCCTGTCTTTAAATAAATCAGCCTTGTTTGCGTCAGCCAAAATAGGAGCTATATTTTTTCTTTTGTAGCATAAGAAGACCAGGTCGCGCATAACTCTTGGAGCGCTATCAACTGCAAACACCAGGCCATTCTGGGCCACAATATCAGACACGTGGCTAACCGTTGTTCCTGAAGCTGAACCCAGGTATAAGATAAAATCATCTTTTCTAACTCCAATGTTCGGGCTCCCCTTTAGTATCGTAGCTGCAAGCTTGCTCTTGAAGGGATTCCATTCCCTGTACTCTACTCCATTTTCGTTTAGAAGCCGCTCTCCATAAACGCTATGCCCAGGCACGAAATTCAGAGTGCAAAGCTGCCTTTTTCTATCATCTTCGGAC
>CAZMBY010000029.1:0-13066 GCA_964564925.1 uncultured Methanosarcinales archaeon | reverse complement strand
CTCATAAACGTCGAATATTTTGGATTTTTTGATCATCATGCCGCACCAAACTTGTCTTCCAATTCCTTATTTAACCTGTCGCCTATAAATTTTCCATGGAAATAATCGACTTTTGAAGCTATGCATACCCTGTCGGCCAATGCCCTTGCAATTTTGCCGTGCAGCTTATTGGGGGCTCGAGATATCAGGGGGTGATTTGCTATTATGCCATGCCTTGGGGGTTTTGAGCCGGTTCTCATGTGCCTGAACAGCGCATTTTCAGCACCCAGTATTTGGATTGTTGATGCGGGCATCTCGCTTAATCTCTTAAGGCTGCCGGCATGCTCTATTAATTTAGCGCCGATTATAGTGCCGCAAATCGCCTTTACATTTGGGCATAGCCTGTCCATCAATTTTGATGCGTATTCAGCCAAATTTTCCCTCAATTGGTATAATTCACCAATTTGACGGGCTAAGCCCATTATAGGTACTAGATCCGCTTCCTTGAAATCTGCCCCCATTGAACTATATACATCGATATTCAGTTCCTTAAGCAAATCTTTTTTTTCCTTTTCCAGGATTTCTTTGATGAATCTTTCGTTATCTTCCAAAAAAACTGAGGTTTCGGGATTATATAATTCGTACCATTCCCTAAATCTTTTTGCAAGGCGGCTTACAATGATGTCCAGCTCTCCAATTGAATTTATAGCTTGTACAAGCAGGGTATCATCACCTACAGAATTCCTGATGCCGGATTTTGTTAATTGCAGGTTCCTCTCATAAAAGCCATTTAGAAATTTGGCATTCTTGAAATGAAGCAAGATATTTTTTACTCCAGTTTCATCAGGGTACTCCAAATTCTTGTATTTGCTTTGCATTATTTCTATGTGGTGTTCCCTGTTTTGGTAATCTTCCCCATTCTTAAAAAGCAGTTCGTCAACTACTTGGAAGCTGCCGTCAAAAACAAACACGCCAAGGACATTCGAAAATATGTACATGGATTAAAGAAGTCATTAGTATTTTTTAAAGGTGTCGTATTTTCATAAGGGCATTTGCAAAAAATTAATAAATATTGAAAACAACTTGTAAACTATGGCATTGGCATATATAACATGCAGGGATAAAAAGGAAGCAAATAAGATAACAATTCATTTATTAAGGAAGAGGCTGATAGCATGCGCAAATGTATTTCCGATAAAAAGTATGTACTGGTGGAATAATAAAATTGCTGGCCATAATGAGTATGCGATCTTTGCCAAAACTAATGATGAAAATTTCAAGAAGCTGGAGATAGAGGTTAAAAAAATCCATTCATATGAAATACCATGCATCTTGAAATTGGATGCTGTTGCCAATAAGGAATACGAAAAATGGTCAAGAAACGAGATGGGGTCGCGTTAAGGATGATCTTAAAGAGCGCCATATGGCAAAACCTCATTAACATGGCTATGACAATGATGAATTAGGTAGATTATTAAACAGAAAAGCCTTTTAGACACAGATGTTTCATTTGATAAAAGAGGTACGTGATATAAAAAGGTTCAACCAGATACTCATTGTGCTATTTGAAGAGGGCTTTGATTTCATGCTGGCGAGATTAAAGCTTAGCCATCATGTCCCTATAACACAGAGGATAAAATCAAAATTAAAAAAAACTAAAGAGGTAAAGCCGGAAATAAGGGTCCGAAGGACTTTTGAAAGGCTTGGGCCGACCTTCATAAAATTTGGGCAGCTTTTGAGCATAAGGCCTGACCTGATACCAAAGGAATTCTCAAAGGAGCTTGAAAAGCTGCAAGACAGGGTTCCAGAATTCGGATTTGATGAAGTGAAACACATTTTGGAAAAGGAGTTTGGCAAGCCAATTGACCATCTCTTTCTTCATTTCGAAAAAAAACCAATTGCGTCGGCATCTATAAGCCAGGTGCATAAGGCCATATTAAAGAATGGCGATAAAGTCGCTGTAAAGGTGCAAAGGCCACATGTCAAAAACATTATGAGCACAGACATAGAAATCATGGCGTACCTTGCGGGATTGCTGGAAAAGTATTTCGAGAACATAAGAAGGTATAAGCCTGTTAAGATCGTCCATGAATTGAAAGAATGGACTGAAAAAGAGCTTGATTTCAGGATAGAAGCGAGAAATGCTAAAAGGTTCTATCAGAATTTCAGGGGCAGCAAGACTGTTTACATTCCAAGAGTCTATGATGAATTTACAAGCGAAAGAGTGTTGACTTTGGAATTTATTGACGGGATTGAACTGCATAACCTGAAAGAGATACAAAAAGGAAAGATAGATTTCAACACAATTATAAAAAATGGCTTTGAAGCGATAATGACTCAGGTTTTTGTGCACGGAATTTTCCATGCCGACCCCCATCCAGGAAACCTCATAATCAGGAAGGATAATTCCATAGGGTTTGTGGATTTCGGCATTGTGGGCTATTTTGACGATAGGCTGAAGAACAAAAGCATAGACTTGCTTTACGGGATCGTTGCCCAAGACGAAGAGCTCATAATGGATACTCTTGTCAGCATGGGGCTTGAAGGAGAGTCAATTGATTATGAGGAATTGAAAGCGGATATTAGTTTTATAATACAGCCATTGCAGCATTCCTCAATAAAAGACATAAAGGTTAGCAGGGTGCTTGAAGAAGTTCTTGACATCGCGCTTAGGCATAGGCTCAGGGTCCCCGCGCCTTTTGTCCTCTTTGGAAAAACAATAATCACTCTTGAGGGGCTTGCATTGGAGTATGATCCAAATTTCAAGCTTGTCGAAACCGCTAAGCCGTTTGTGGAAAATCTAGTTGCAAGGAGGAAAAGCCCTATTTATGCCTGGAAAAGCCTTATCCATAACATGGACAGGTACAGGAAATTTTTTGAAGAATTCCCTGAAAAAACTGAAAGGGCCCTTGACAAAATACAGAAGGGCACCATAAAAGTGGACATTGAGGATACCGACATCAAAAAGCTTTCATTGGAGATTGACAGGAGCAGCAACAGGGTTGCCTATGGATTGCTTATTGCAGCCTTGCTAATCACATCTGCAATTCTCATTCAGGTCGAGAAAGGCCCATCCATATTTGGCATACCTTTCTTGTCGTTTTTCAGCTTTTTCTTCGCCTCAATTCTTCTGTTTGTACTTTTTGTTTCAATAGTAAGGGAAAAGCTCCGTCACTGGTAAAATGCCACAAGCTGTAGTTCATGTCCTGTTTACGATAATTGCATTGGATCTGATTAGGGATCATTTTCTGAAAGACAAGAGGAAGATGCCCTTGCACTATGTTTTCATTGGAGGCGCAGCTGGCCTGCTGCCAGATATTGATGTACCGCTGTTTTGGGTGCTGAACAATCTCTTGGGCATTGATGTTCCTTGGTTTCACAGGGTTTTCACCCACACATTCATATTCATTGGGGCTTTTTTATTAGCGGCATTGATATTGTATAAAGTAAACAAAAAATGGAGTGAGTTATCCGCAATCATTGCATTTGGCGTGGCGTTTCATTTATTGCTTGACTGGTTTTTTACAGGAGGCGTATCTCCATTTTACCCATTCTCAGATGTTGTTTACGGATTAAACGTGTTTGGAATGCTGAAGGTGCCATTGGCGGCCGAAGGGCTGGAATCGATTGTTTTGCTGTGGTGGCTGTGGCACGAGGAGAAAACACACAAAATAAGCGATTTTATCTAGATAATTTTAATCAAAAGATATTAATCTAAACAATTCCAAAATTCCTCAATAGCTTTACAAGGATTATTATCAGGAAAACAACTCCAACAGCTGTAAAGATGTTGCCTTTTTTCTTGTCTTTTAAGTATACGATGGCTCCTGCAACCGCCAGAGAGATTATCAATGAGAGCCATTTCAAAAAATTCAGTATGTTAGAATAGAGCAAGAAAGATTCAATTAAGGCAATCGGAACTGCAACTGCAAGGATCAATTTCCAGTTGTATTGGCTTTCCATCTTTATGAAATTTCCGTTCCCCTGAATTTTTCCCTGTTCAGCAGTTTTTTGAGATTCTTAATATCCTTGCCAATGATATAAACCTTCATATTCAATTTTTTTGCTTCTCTTGAGGCAATCGGATCAAATGGCGCATTCATGCCTGCTTTCCACTTTGTGCCTATAAGCTTGCCGAATTCACTCCATCTCATTTTTTCTATTTTTTTTGCGTTCTTGTGTTTGCGCGGATCTTTGTCATAAACATAGTCTATATTGCTCATATTTATTATTTGCCTGACTCCAAGATTTTTGGCAATAAGCACAGCGTCGTAATCAGTGCTGCATCCAGGAAGCCAGCCTGCTGCTATTATTATGCTTTTATTAAACCTTATTTTCGAATTTGGATTGTCAACAATGAGGCTTTCTGAACTGCTTCCGAAGATTGCCCTTAACATCTGCGCATTCAGCCTTGTTGCATGGATGCCGAGCCAATCCAAATCCTCATTTGTCAGCTTTGTTATTTCAGAAGCGGCATTTTGTATGCGCCTTGCTAGCATTCCTCCGCCGCAATAAATGACGAATTTGTGGCCTCTCTTGGTATATTTCTCAATTGTTTCCTTGAAGTTTCTTAAGAAATCGATGTCTATATCATCAGGGAATATCAAAGAGCCTCCCAAAGACAGTATTGTTGTTCTTTGCATAAAAACCTTATTAAGAATATTGTATAAAAATCTTTCTAATCTGGGTTTTAAGAATGTAAGGTGTGATTTACGATTAAAAGGTTATCTGCTCCCAAATCCAATGAAAGTCACTCCAAGAATTATCAAAGCTATTCCTATCCACTTGACCTTATTCATTTTCTCGCCAAGGAATTTTACGCTTAGAAGGCTGACCCAGACATAAGCCAATGCCACAAAAGGGTACAAGACAGACAACTCTCCCCCTTTCAATGCCGGTATGAAAAGCACGGTTCCTATCGCGTATAAGGCCACTCCCCCAAATAAGGGGTAGTTTGTCATTAATGAGCTAATCTTCGAAAGTCGTCTTGCAGACGCCTTCTTCAGCAGGATAGGCCCGAATGCACCAATCAATGTCGCAATAACAACGAGACCAACTGCCCAAAGCTGAGTTGCCATTTCAGATTGCTCCGGGAACAGAATCTTTGCTCCCAAATCCTATAGATACGATTCCGGCAATAATTAAAAAAATCCCAATCCATTTCAACATGTTCATCTCCTCATTCAGGAACAGAATTGAGAGCAAGCTGACCCAGATGTAGCTTGTGGCAACTATGGGGTATAGCACTGAAACTTCCCCTCCCCTAAAGGACACTATAATCAGAATTCCCCCCACAGCGTACAGGGCCATTCCGCCAATGAGGTAATAATTAGTCAATACCCCTAAAAGATTGTTGAAATCTAAAGTTGCAGAGCCATACTTATACAATATTTGTGCCGAAGAAGTTAATAATGTTGTAAACAAGACCAGCAATGCTGCCCAGAGTTTGGTTGCCATCAAAAACTGTTGAAAAATCGGTTGTATTTATGCTTTATTGTTTGTTTCCCTTTGGAATAGAAAGTTATAAATATATTCTTCTCAATAAACATAAAAATGTTGATAAGGATGCCACAGAGTGGTGTATTGTGCTTGATTTTTTTCTTAATTGTTATCAGCGCTTGCACTAAAGAGCTTACAACACAAGAGATGCAAGACAAGCTTATTCAGGCAAATTCTAATTTGAACTCTTATTCCATGAATATGAAGTTGTCAATCAGGATGGGCTTAGATATTGGAAATCAGAAAACAGAGATAGCATCTGAATCTTCAGTAATGGGTGGTGTTGATGTTATCAACAAGAGAATGTCCCTTAAAGGTATTGCAAAATCAGAAGCATTAGGAGCTAAAACAGAATTTGAGATAGAAACTTATATCTTGGATGATATAATTTACTCAAAATCTATTAATATTTGGACAAAACAAAAGCTTCAAGAGGAATTATGGGTCCAAAATGATTATTTGCAGCAATCTTTGGAACTTATTAAAAGCGGGCCCATTGAGCAATTGCCAGATGAAACAATCAAAGGAAATTCTTATTATGCTATAAAGTTGACTCCGGATAAGAAAAAAATTGTTGAATTTATTCTTAAACAGCAGAATCAGGATGAAAGCCTAAATAAAGATATTGATTTTAACGATATGGTTAAGGGTGTGTCATACATTATATGGATAAACAAGAAAACATTTGTGATAGAAAGAATAAAAGCGCTTATCTCTATGGAAATGACTGGCAAAAATTTAGGGGTAACTGATGCAAAAGAACCTGCAAAGGTTGCCATGGGCTTTGAGATGGACACTTCTATTTCTGAAATTAATAAGCCTGTTGATGTTGTTTTGCCTCCGGAAGCAAGGAATGCAATGGATCTTGACGAGTTGAGAGATACTTTGCCAGAAAAATTCCAGGAAACAAAAGAAAGAAGTTCAGTAACAGGAGCAGCAATAGCTGATGCATTTGCTTAAGAGTTTGAAATTATTTCAGCATTATCTCCACAAAAGCCGAATAAGCGGGCCTTGTGACAAACACCCCGATTGTGACTCCTATTATGGTTGTTATTGCAAATCCTTTTAACAGGCCAGCGCCAGCAAATACAAGTGGGATCATGGCTACAACCACTGTTAAGTATGCAAGCATGATTATTAGAAATGCCCTCTTGACCTTTTCCCTCCAGTTGTAAACGTTTGCAGTCTCCCCTTTCAAAGTCTCGTCCGTGATGACAATCTGGTCATCAACACCAGTTCCAATAGTGACTAAAATGCCTGCGATTGCTGCCAAGTCAATGTTCCATCCTATAAATGCAGCAACCCCAAGCAGAATTATGACCTCTGAAAGCATTGTTATCAAAATTGGGATTGCAATCATCAATTTCCAATATCTAATGCTTATAACAACTGCCACAGCGCCAATGGCAAGCAATGACATGAAGATTGCATTATTGACAAATTCTTCCCCTAAAACAGGCGAGATTGCGTCAGTCTTAACTATGCTAAGCTTGACTGGCAAAGAGCCTGTGATCAGGATTGTCTGGAGCCTCTTCATATTCTGCAAGGCATCAAAAATTGCGGATTCCTGGTTTGGGCCCGTGCCTGATCCTGAGATGGAAATTTGGGTGACTGCCTGTCCTTTTAAGTCGGATCCAATGCTCAGCTCATCGACTTTCTTATCATCAAGGTAAAGCTCCAGCTTCTCACTCAGGTAGTTGTTCTGGCTTGTTGCTGAGTCAAGGATCACTTCCAAATCCTTTGTTGCGTCTGCCTGCCTTTGGGCAGCATCCTGGCTTAATGTGATTGCAAACCTGAATCTGCAAAACCATTGCGGGCCAGAAGGTGAGCAGCCTGCATTTGGATCAATGCCTGCCTCATTTGCGCTTCTTGCCACATAGACAATGTCTGTTCCGCCCTTGAACACAGTATGATTCTCAACTTTCGCTTCGAACTTTCCCTGCTTTGCCAGCAAATCCTTGATTTCTTCTTCTGTTGCGCCTGCAATCTCGACAATAATGTACTGATTTCCAACCAAATCATTCGCGTCCCTTATCACAATATCGCTTAATCCGTACACATTAAGCCTTTCCTTCATATTGTCAATTAAGACTCCTAAATCAAAATCGCTAAGCTTGGTTTCCGGCTGCAGAAGAACCCGAGTGCCTCCCTGTAAATCGAGCCCTTTCCTTATGTTTGTTTTTGGCGCTTCATAAACTCTTAAACCGATGTCTTCAACACCTTTGCTTATCTCTATAGTCTTTGGCACTGTAATCGTTGTTGTAGCAGTTTCATTTATTGTTTGCAAAGTGCCATTTATTGCTATGTTCTTCTGGATTATTTCAGTTATTACTTTTTCTTCTGTTTCATTGAGCTGTATTGTTTCAAATAATTCCCTCGTGGTTAACCTGTATGTGTTCTTTGTTGTCTTGAATGGTATTGTCCTGTTGGCCCCTAAGGAATCTGTATACTTGTAGTAATCTTCAACACTATTGATAATTTGGTTATTAATTGATATTATCCTCTCTCTTTCTATGGGCTGCACATTTGGCTTTGGCTGGGGAATGCCTGCAAGGCTTGCAGAACTGTTGGAGAGAACATTTCTTATGGCAACTCCCTTGCTGAATGTCGGATGTATGGCAATTACTGATAGTATTATCAATACAACCAGCAAGACCACTCGCCAATTGGTCATCAATTTCTTTAATTTGTAATTCATTTTACTTTGTAATTTATATTATGATTCCTTTCTTTGCTTTTCTCTCAACATAGAGCCTTAACAAGCCAACATTTTGAATCCACGTGTTGAAGATGTCAGCAATTAGGCCAATAAGCAGTATAAGCATGATCTGCCTTATGACTTCGGATTGTGTGACTGCAAGCGCAACAATAGTTGAGATTATTGCTGTGACGGTCATTGTCATTCCTGTTTTCATTGAGCTGATGATTCTGTTCATGACAGTTCCTTCTTTTCTCTTAAGCACCCTCACAGTAAGAAGGATGTCTGTATCAACTGAATAGCCAATAAGCATCAAGAAAGCTGCAATGCCTGCAGTGCCAACCCTGATATCAAGAATATTCATTGCTGCCAAAGCAACAATCATGTCAGAAAAGGCTGCAAGAATGACCGCGATGCTTGGAACAAATGTCCTGAAGTAAATAAACACAACCAAGCCCATGAACAGAAATGCGACAGCCAATGCAATTAATGACTCCTTGAAGAAGCTTGCCCCGAGTGATGAGCCGATAATCTCAATTCCATAATCAACTTTGCCCATATCCAAACCAAGAGTCTTTCCTATTGCACTCAAGAACTGATCAGACTGGGATTTGTCAAGGTCTGCCTCAACAATGATTCCAACATTAATTCCTGCGCTTCTCAAGCTCCTGACAGCAACATCGTTTCTTGGAAATTCTGAGGAGATTTGCCTTTCAAGCTGCCTTATATCAATTTCTTTTTCATAAGGAATTGTGACTGTGACTCCTCCTTTCAATGAAACATCCCTCTTTATGAAATCACCAGTCTTGTAAACCTGATATCCAATCTGTGACAATGCCAAGAGCAGCAGCAGGAACGGGATTACAAGGAGCAATTTGTATTTCTTGTCATAGATTTCAAATAAGGCCTGTTTTATTGATTTCTTTTGAACTGCATTCTTGTCTTCCATTTATGAACCCCCTGAAACAAAAAATCAATAGAAAAAAGTACGGTTAATAAAGGTTGCGGAACAAATTCTAAGTTTTGTTAGGCATCCGGTTGGGAAATCCCTTTTTTAAAACAAAAATATTTTATAATAGCGACAACTTAGGCTTGGCATGCCAATAATTGCAGAGTTCTTATTTGTTATCTTAAGCGCTGTAGTTGTATTGATGACTGCCGAGTTTGCACTGAATAGCTGCATTAAGATAGCAAGGCATTTCAGAATGTCTGACGAATTTGTAGGGATGACTCTGCTGTCTATAGGGACCAGCTTGCCTGAAATCATGACGCATATTATCGGAAGCCATAAAATACTCCTTAATCCCGGCTCAATAAACAAGGTTTCAGGCTTGGTGGTGGGAAGCAATGTCGGCTCTGACATATTCCAGCAGAATTTTGTTTTGGGCTTGGTGGCATTGATTGGGGTAATTGTAGTGCAAAAGAAAGATTTGATCAAGGATGTTGGCGGCTTGATTGTTGCTTCTGCGCTTATGTTTATTTTTTCATATAATGGATTGATTTCACGAATTGAAGGCTTTTTGCTTTTCTCCGGTTATATTGGTTACCTGTATGTACTGAACAGGTTTGGAAGAAAAAAGTCCCGAATTTCAGCAAAAAAAGAAAATGTCTTAAAAGAAACATTAATCATTGTGATCAGCTTTGTAATCATGAGTATCGCTGCTGACATCATGTTAAGCCATTCTATTGCTGTCTTGAAGGATGTGAAAATAAGCGCTTCCTTCTTTGGCGTGTTTCTGCTCGGAATTGCAGCTGCGTTCCCGGAATTGATGGCTTCGGTGCTTGCCATATTCAAAAAAAAGGCGAATATATCCGCTGGAATACTTATTGGAAGCAATATCACTAATCCCATGCTGGCGCTTGGATTGGGATCTTTGATTTCAACTTATTCTGTCCCAAAAGCTGTGGTTTGGTTTGACCTTCCAATCAAGATAGGAACTGCTTTGCTCCTATTGTGGTATTTGAGCAAGGGTAAGTTAGAAAAGAGAAATGCCATAGTGCTCATGACACTTTACATTCTATATCTGTTGCTGAGAAACACGTTTTTGCCTGTGGATGTTTTCTAGAAGCTTCAGCGTCTATTACTAAATCTTGGAATGAATAGGTGGTTATGTGATATTAAAAGAGTTGGAAAAGGAAGAATTATAAAACAAATAAAAGAAAAAGGAACAACTTATTATACATTACTTTGATTCTTTATGTTTTAAGGCATCTTTAACAAAACCATAAAATAGTGGTGAAGGGTTTCCTAATCTGCTTTTAAATTCAGGATGCCCTTGCGTGCCTCGAAAACTCTGTCCAGGAATTTCAATATACTCCATCAGATTTGTCTTGTCAAACCTTTTGTAATAGCCGGAAAAAATCAAGCCCTTGTTCTCAAGGAGTCCGATGTATTTGGGATTAACCTCGTAGCGATGCCTGTGCCTTTCCAGAACCGTTTTCCTTCCACTTTCCAGAATGCCAAGCCTGAAAGCTTGTGTCTTGTCTTTCATCAACCCAGCAATTCTTTTTTCATCTTCATTCAGCCTTCCGGTTTCCTGATAAAGCTTGAGAACCTGGCTTTTTTCCTTGAGTATCGCTGCATAAGCACCAAGCCTCATTGTGCCTCCAAACATGTTTTTCTCAAGAATCTCTTTTTGGGCCGGCTGGATGTCAATGACAGGAGCGGATGTCTTTGAATTAACTTCAGTTGTATTTGCGTCCTTCAGATTGCATACGTTTCTTGCAAACTCGACAACAGCCAATTGAAGGCCATAGCAAAGACCAAGGTACGGAATCCTGTTTATCCTGGCGTAATTTATTGCGTTGATCTTCCCTTCAACACCAGAAGAGCCGAAGCCTCCTGGAACAATGATGCCGTCATAGTTTTTCAGCTCATTCAGGTTTTTCCTGCTTGCCTCAAAATTTTTAGAATCAAGCCAGTTGATCTCCACGCCTGCATTCAGGGAAGCGCCTGCATGAAGCAACGATTGGTTTATCGAGATGTAAGAATCAGCCAGGTTGTAATCGCCTATGTCTATGTACTTGCCGACAATAGCAACCTTGATTGTTTTTTTTGGATTGAGGATGCTGTCAACCAGCTTTTTCCATCTGTCCCATTTGGGCTGCTGCCTTGACTTCATGCTGAATTCCTTCAGGATTTTTTCTCCGAGCTTTTCTTTTTCCAGATCAATCGGGATTTGATATACAGTTTCTATGTCAGGCTCTGAGATTACATGCTCTGAAACGATGTTTGCGTAAGTCTCAATTTTCTTTTTTCTTGGAGTGTCTAAGGGCTTTTTTGCCCTGCAGATTATGAAGTCAGGGAATATGCCGGATTCGCTCAGCAATCTGATTGCCTGCTGGGTAGGCTTGGTTTTCATCTCCTCGATGTGGCTCGGGATAGGAAGGTAAGTCACAAGAATGTAGCTGAGGTTTTGCTTTCCAACTTCCCTTTCAAGGCTTTTCAATGCAAACAGGAATGGGATATTTTCATAATCCCCTATTGTCCCTCCAACTTCCACAAGGACAAAGTCAAAATCATCGCTTGCTGACTTTATCCTGCTCTTTATTTCATCCGGGATGTGGGGGATGAACTGCACAGTCTGGCCGAGATATTCCCCTCTCCTTTCCCTGTCAATCACATTCTTGTAAATCTGGCCAGTCGTCATATTATTTTTCTTTGGAATGTCAATGTCAAGAAATCTCTCATAAGTTCCCAAATCCTGGTCAATCTCGCCGCCGTCATCTGTGACCCAGACTTCGCCATGTTCAGTTGGTCTTAAAGTGCCTGCATCGTAATTCAAGTAAGGGTCAATCTTTATTGCAGTCACTCTGAAGCCGTGCTCCTGAAGGATCTTGCCTATTGAAGCTGTCGTGACTCCTTTGCCAACACCGCTCATTACACCGCCTGCAACAACAATGTATTTAACCAATTAAACCACCTATTTTGTTTGTATTTAAGGAATTTAGTAATTCAATCCGTCTCTTCGGGACAAATTTTACTGCTCGGCTTCGGCTTTCTGCCACTAGCTTCAGCCTCGCCAATTTATTCAATATTTGTTTAAAAAATAGTTTTGGATTCTTTTGAGTAATTTTTAGTTTAGAACAAGCCTTTAACAAATTAAGCAGTTGCATTAATTGGAAATGAAACAAGTTTTATTTATAGTTTATGGTTTGATGAATAATCAAGAATTATTTTCGATATTGAAAAAAAGTAAGAGATTTTGAAGTAGCATTTGATGTGGGAGTTATAGAAACTATGGTTAAAGCCTTAATTGTTTAATATCGCTGCCTTCGCATAATTCGGTGAATTATACGGCTTCGACTAACTTTTTGCCTTAGAACTTGTTTGCCGTTGCAACACTTGGTATGCCGTTTTGACTGCTGAAACAAGGTCTTCTCTTAGTCCTGCTTTTTCAGTATGACCCGCAAATGGTATTCTCGTTTCATCATAAAATAGAGCTCTACAAAACCTTAATCCTTCTTGCGTTAAATCATCGCCCTGCATTAATCTTCCAAAAAGTTGTGTGCCTACAACTTCAACGGTATCTCTTAAATAAGTTTGAGTTAAGCTAACTGCTTCACGCATAAGTCTGGTTTCTGGTACATCGGGATCAAGATTTCTCACTAAACCTCTAACATCATCTGTCAATCGTCTGAGTGAATGTATCTTTGCCTCTCTTAGGAAAGCATCCGCTATCGCACGACTGGCAGCATCTCTAAATTGGGCGGGATATTGATTAGTTGGTCTTGAGTAGGTCATACCACTGCTAAATGACGATTTATTTAAAAATCTTTCGGCAAAAAGCACAGCAGCGATAACAATTAAGGTCACAGTAAAAGTCTAATTTTTGCTAAAGATTTAAAATATCTGCTTTAATCGCTTAATCACTATGGACTTGACTCAAA
>CAZMBY010000028.1:0-16640 GCA_964564925.1 uncultured Methanosarcinales archaeon | reverse complement strand
CTAAACCTGCTCAGGATACCTTTTGGGGTGGATATGCAGGTTACTTCCAAGATCCAGATGGTCATTTGTGGGAAGTGGTTTGGAATCCCGCTTGGAAAATTGAGGAATAAAAATGACACAAAAAATAACACCCTGTTTGTGGTTTGACAACCAGGCAGAAGAAGCAGCCAAATTCTATACTTCTGTTTTTCCGAATTCAGGAATAAATCAGGTTGAGGAATATGGAGAATCTGGCTCAGAAGCTTCGGGAATGAGTAAAGGCAGTGTTATGACTGTGGCTTTCACCCTTAATGGAAATGGTTTCATGGCCTTGAATGGCGGACCTGTATTCAAATTCTCGGAAGCGATTTCTTTCATGATTGAATGTAAAGACCAAAAAGAGATGGACTACTATTACAGCAAGCTTTCTGCAGTTCCTTCAGCAGAGCAGTGCGGATGGCTCAGGGACAAATTCGGTTTGTCATGGCAACTTATTCCAAAGGGGTTTGATAAGCTGATAGGGAACACAGATCCGAAGAAAAAAGAAAGAATGATGTCTGCACTCCTAAATATGAAGAGGATTGACATTGAAAAATTAAAACAGGCATATGGGGAAAAATAATTTAATGTGAATTATGCTAACCCCCTGCTAACATTTATATATCCAAACCGAAATTTGCATGTTTCGGAGATATGATATTATGGGGCATTTCAAAACAAAATACGAGGATTATCTTTATTTGATTTTTCGAATAGGCATAGGCGCATTATTTTTCATGTTTGGTTTGATGAAATTGTTTGGATTGTGGGGCATGCCCGGGGGTCCTGCTGCCTTTGGCACCATGGTTTGGTTTGCTGGTGCAGCCGAGTTCCTGATTGCATTATCATTGATGTCCGGAATCCTGACGCGTCTTGCATCCTTTTTTGGCATCATAGAGATGATTGTGGCATATTTCATGGGGCATGTTGCAGTTGCTGGATGGAACCCCATTGTAAACCAGGGGATACCTGCGCTTCTGTTCATGCTGGCTTTTCTTGCCACTTTAGCATATGGAGCAGGAAAGTTTGGCTTGGAAAAGGCAATATTCGGGAAAGAGATTTTTTAATTCAACTCTTGCTTTCCAATTTTATCTTCGCCATGATCTGCTCATGCATCCTTCTCACAAACTCGATTTTGTCTTCTATCCTCAATATGTCCGTGAAGCCCTGCAAAACAAGGTTAAATGCGAATGGAGAGGGCAGGCTTGTGCTGATTTCCTTTATCAAAATTTTTTTCTCCTCTATCCCTTCGATGACTTTTCCCGCGTTCTCTATGTCCATCAAATCCTCCAAAACTTCCCTTCTTGCCTCTTTAAGGATGCAGAAATCGTTGTCAATCCTTTTGACAGCATTGAGCAAGATCATTGACGAAACTTGCTGCCTTCCGACTCTTTTCTCATGGCCTTTGTAGGTCCTGAGTATCATCATTGCCCTCGAAGCGCAATGCCTGAACCTCCTCCTGAGCACTTCTGTATGCTCGATTGCCATCTCCATGGCTTTCCGCAATTCCTTTGATTTTATCAAATTGAAGGAATGAAGCACGTTAACGCTTTTATCGGAAGCTACATAAAATCCATTGTCGTTTATGCCTATTTCCACGTCTTTGTGCTGTGTTCTCGCTATTGCAAACGCAACAGCCCTTGACAAGCAATCGTTGACTCTTCTCCCGTATAGCGTGTGAAATATCGCATATTTCCTCTTGGTCTTTCCCTCGCTGTAATGCTCCACTATTATTCTTGAATGTGAAGGTATCTCCGCATAGTTGAATTGCTCGTAGAAATATTCATATATTGACTCTGCAGAATTTTTGTCGACATAAAGGTAACTGTTTATGAAGTCAAGGATTTCTTTCTTCGGCTTGCTGGAGCAAAACAAGTCGTTCATCAGCTTCCTGAACCTGCCAATGTCCAGAGCCAGATCAAAGCTTAGGGGAAGCATCTCTGAAAACCATGACGGTATTGTAGGTGGCCTGTACACGGTGGCATTGACATAGGCAACCATGCCTTTTGCATACATGAACTCGTATTTCTCGCCTCCAAGCACAAAAACATCACCTTTCCTCAATCGCTCCAGGAATGCCTCGTCAATTGCGCCTATTGGCTGATCCCCAACCTTTACAGTTATATAAGATTCCTCAGGTATTGTCCCAATATTTGTCATGTAGATTACCCTACTCATCTTCCCTTTTCTTCCTATTTCCCCTGCTTCCTCATCATACCAGATTTTTGCATAGATATGCCTGTCCTCCAGGGATATGTATTTGCCGGAAAGATACCCTATTACCTCTATAAATCCTTTCCATTCAAGCTCATTGTAGCAATAGCTTTGCCTGACCAAATTGAAAAGCTCTTTGACGTTCCATATTCGCTCAAGCGAAATTCCATGAATCTGCTGGGCAAGGACATCAAGGCAGTTTCTTGGTATATGTATCTTGTCAATTCTCTTCTCAATAGCGGATTTAAGCAAGACAGCGCATTCAATCAAGTCATCCCTGTCAAGAACAATGATTCTTGCATTTACAGTGTCATGCAGCCTGTGCCCGGACCTTCCTGCGCGCTGTAGGAACCTTGCCACCGATTTAGGGGAGCCCAGGCATATGACTAAGTCGATGTAGCCTATGTCTATGCCCAGTTCCAATGAAGTGCTTGAGACAATGACTTTTAATTCACCTTTCCTCAGCCTGTCCTCTATCCTGTGCCTCAGGGTTTTTGCCAACGAGCCATGATGCGCGCCTATATTCTCTGTGTATTTTTTTGGAAATTTTTCCTTGAGATGGTGCACAACCCTTTCGGTTGCTGACCTTGTATTCGTGAAAATTAAAGTGGTTCTGTGGCTTTGTATCAGGTCATCAATCAATGAGTACATAGAGTTGTGCATCATCACATGCTCTTCGCCAACCAAGTCAGGAACAGGCGACAAAACCTTCAAATCCATATCTTTGATGAACTGGACATCAACAATCTTGCAGTCTCTCAATGCTCCATTTTCGAAACCCACCAGAAATTTTGCAATTTCCTCCAGGGGAGCTATAGTAGCACTTAAGCCAACTCTTGTCATTGATGGGGATATGCGGTTAAGCCTTTCCACTGAAAGCGACATATGGACGCCCCTCTTGTTCTCAGCCAATGCATGTATTTCATCCACGACAAGCCATTCAACATTCCTCAATAAATCTGAAAACTTGATTGAAGACAGCATTATTGCCAGGCTTTCAGGGGTTGTTATCAATATATGAGGTGGATGCTTGAGCATCTTTGCCTTTTCAGCCGCTGTTGTGTCTCCTGTCCTTGAAGCCACCCTCACATTCAATTTTTTTCCTGCAATCTTCTCCATTTCCTTCAGCGGCTCAATGAGATTGACCTTGATGTCCTCAGACAATGCGCGCAAAGGGCTCACATAAATGCAATATACCCTGTTTTCAAGAATTCCCTTTTCGCTTGAGTCTATCAGCTCGTTTAATATGGATAAAAATGCAGTTAATGTCTTGGTGGCACCTGTCGGCGCGCTCACAAGAATGTTGTTTCTTGAATGAATTTCCATTACTGCATGAAGCTGAGGCAGTGAAAACTGCTTGAACCTTGTAAAAAACCATTTGTCAACTATAGAGTTAAGTATGTGCCTTATTTGCTCCGGTTTAAATTGTTTTTCAGAGTATTCTATCATTTTAGTTTATAACATTAAATGGCTATATTCAAGATAAGACAAAAATCTTAAATCATCCTAAATGAAAAGCTTAATAAATTTATAAAGATATGTTTTAATATGTTTGTCGATTTTTCTGGCAAAAATTCTTAAACTCTATTCTTCCCTTAGATAAAAGATCTATAATAATTGCTGATGAATAAGAGTTGAGAATGCCTTCCCAAGCCATGCCTCATGAATGACGGTATTAACTTGGGGGCAACCTTCCGAAATATCCTATGATTTTAGGGTGCAGGATTTTGAATTCATTGAGCGTAGAATGGACAAGGATGATTATGGTAAATTAGTTAAACTTCAAGTTAATGCGGGAAAGAAATTAAGAAATTATTGTTTTCCACACACCAAAAGTCTTGTACGCGTTGCCAATCTTAGCCTTGTCAACAGTGACATCAATTGACTTTTTAGGCCCAAAACCGTGCTGAGTTCCCAAAGTGAAATTATTGAGCAAGTAATAATTGCTTTCATCGGTTCCAATTTTTGCATCAAACCTGCTGTTTGCAGGCGGATCATTGTACCAAAGCCTTGCTGTTCCGCTCCTGTGGCCGCTGTTGTTGGCTATCCTTACTGATACATTAATGCTTAAATTGGAGTCAGAGCTGAAATCAACTGGAGATATCAGGTTAAGGGGAATCGTAGCTAGTTTTGCGTTATTGAATCCGCTGCTTACCCCTGAGAATCCCCCTATCTGTCCAGAGCCTATCAAAGTATTGTTCTTGTAAACCTCGGCCCTTAAGTCAAATTTTGTGCCAACGTCGTCGCTGTTCCTTAAACCAACCCAAACTTTGGCCGGGCTTAGATTCACCAAAAATCTTGAGTTTACAAAAGTGCAAATAACAGTTTCACCTCCTGCCAGGTCTATTGCATCCACAGGACTTCCGTCGTTGCATGAAGCGCCGGCCAAATTCCATCCTGTAGCCGCAAGTTCAGTCACATTGTAAACTCCAGGGGCTAAAGGACCGCTGTCATTCGACTGGGCATTCTTCAATTGGAATCCGCCGTCTGTATAGTTTGTAACAAAGGAAAATGCTTGGTTTGAGCTTGGCATAGTCTGCTTGGCAACAATTATTCTTGCAGAGGCTGCAGCAATGTCGTCATTGGTTATTATGCATATCTTTTCATCTCCAGGGTTTAAGTTGACATTTCCACTTGAATCGCAGTCCGCGCCAAACGAAGCAGCGTAAGCTGGATCAATGTCTTCACTTACAACATGAGACCCTGCATTATATGTATTTTGTGTCCCATTTGAAACTTGGTTCCCATCAACCCCGAACACAAAATCAGTGTCGTGTTTTGTTCCGCCATTGTCATTCACCACATATTTTATGATTGTCAGCTTAGGAGCAATGTCATCATTTGTAATTATGCACTCTTTTAAATCACCGCCCTTTAATTCAATGTTCCCTTCGCTATCGCAGTCTCCACTTATCGAAGACACATATCCCTGAATGGGGGTTTCATTTACTTTGTAGTTGCCTTCATTCAGAATAATTTGGCTTCCGTTTTCAACGTTCGTATCATTTATGAATAATTGGACAGCATCGATATCAAGAGAGCCGCCATTGTCGTTTATTATATATTTGATTACAGTCAATTTAGGAAGGTCTTCTGTTGTGAAGCTGAATTCTTCACCCACAGTTTCAGGAGAGGCCTTTGATACAGTCCTGTAGTAATATGTTGCTCCAGGTGACAAGCCGCTGATTGGCACGCTGTGGCTCGTGAGTTTTGTTGGGTCCTCAACTGTTGAGAAAGCATAGCCATAATCAGGGGCGCTTCCCAAGCCCGGATGCGATATTGTGTCATAAATCACTCTGCTTGTAGCAGGTATATCCGTTGTCCACGTGATTGTAACTGAATCAGTCCCTGCATCTTGTGAAGCTTCGTCGCTCACTAAAGGCAGCTTATGATTGAGGAACGCCAAATCATTGTCTTGGCTGTCCTTAGTTATAACCTGATCGTTTGCTGTGACAAATAGGTCGAAGAATGAATCTGCAGGGAAAGTTTGCGCATATTCTGGATCCTGATGCTCAGTCACGATATAATGTCCTGGTGTTGGTATTGGGATTGTTACCTGTCCATTGCCGCCTGTCAGCGACAATGAAACTATTTCTGTTTCTATCGGAGTGACTATGGTGGCTTCCTGTGTCACTCGGCTTAAGGTTATTTCCCAGTTTTCTATTCCCGGCTCGCCGAGGTCTTTAACACCGTCTCCATTAGTGTCATTTATTTTTGTAACTATTATCCTTGAAGGTATATCGTCGTTGTAGATGATGCACTCCTTCACCTCCCCAATCCCGATATTGACGTTTCCATTAGCGTCGCAATCGCTGGATATTGTTGATTGGTAGCCTGTGACATTTGTTTCATTTGCGACATGGTCCCCAGCACTAACTTCTGTTTCAGTTGCATTCGCAACGGGATTGTCATCAAGCAATAACGTGAAATCACTTATTGTCTTTGAGCCTCCGTTGTCATTTATTATGTATTTTGTTACTTTAATTTTTCCGGGAATGTCATCATTTGTAATTATGCAGTCTTTGACATCACCCAAGCTCAATTCGATATTTCCGTCAGCATCACAATTGCCGCTCATTAAGGATGAATAACCAAAAACAGGTGTTTCATTGACTTTGAAAGAGCCAGCACTTAGCTCATTTTCAGCGCCGCTTGATACAGCGCTGTTGTTGACAAATAATGCGAAGTCCCCTGCATTTAGCGATCCTCCATTGTTGTTTACAACAATCTTCGTGACAGTCAGCTTTGGTGCTATATCATCATTTGTTATTGTGCATTCTTTTATATCTCCAAGAGCAAGATTTACATTTCCATTTTCATCGCAGTCTCCTGAAATTGCGGGGCTATACTCGGAATCTGCTGTTTCTGAAACAACATGCGCACCTTCATTAAATGTATTTTCTGCACCGCTTGCCACACCATTTCCATCAACAAATAACGGGAAATCTGAAACAACCTTAATGCCTCCATTGTCATTCACGACTATTTTTGTTACTGTCAATTTTGGAGCTATGTCGTCATTTGTTATATAGCAGGTCTTGTTGCTTGCCGGAGTTAATATAACATTTCCGTTTGAGTCACAATCGCCGCTGAAAGATGCTGAATAGCTTGGATCGCTGGTCTCTGAAACTGTATAAGTTCCATTTGCCAATAAATTCAGAACTCCGCTTGTCACAGGATTGCCATTTGCAAATAGCGTGAAATCTGAAACAACCTTAGTGCCGCCGTTGTCGTTTATGACCACTTTGAAAACAGTCAAGTTTGCTTTTCTAACGTTTGTTATGGTGCAGATTTTATTGTCACCTGGGCCAAGTGTTACGCTGCCATCTGCAGCACAGTCTCCTCCCATGTATGACGTGTAATTGTTGAGGTTTGTTTTAGCGCCTTCTGTTTCGCCGACAATGTGGCCACCCAATGAAACATTTCTTGCACCTGTGGTCCCGCCATTGGTTACATTGCTTGCATTCTTCTGCCCGTCAATAGTCAGATTAAACAAGCCCGGGTCATTGCTTGGTATCAGGATTTTGGTGACTGTCAGCTTAGGCTTGGCAAGTATCAAAGAGTTTCCTGTGGTATTGTACAAGACTTCTCCCGACACATTTGGCCAACTACCTGTATCAAAGCTGATCTTATCCTTTAATATCTTGACGTCGACGATGTTTCCGACAGTAGCGGTCTGGGCTATGTCCGCCACGACATAAAACTGATAATCTACGTTTTGCTTCATGAGCATGTTGGGATTAACGTCTACAGAGAATTCACCTGACGAGGAGGGAGAATTATCACTTCCTAATCTGAAGTCAGCAGCAGGGTCAAATGTTCCAGAGTTTACATTGCTCTCATTGTAAACATACATAGCGGAGATGTCAGCCTTATTCGTTCCATTGTATTGAATCTTAACTAGCTTAATGTGTTCGCTGGGATCGCTCGACCTCAATGTAAATGTCATCAGGGGAACTTTTTGCTGTCCCTGAATTATTATATCTGGTGTCAAGTCAGCTTGTTCAACATCAGTGATTTTTGGAGAAGAATCAGTAAAGGTATGGGTTGCAATGACATTGTCACTTTGATCAAGAATTTCAACAGTATATAATCCAACAATCCCATCTAACACGTAGTCGTAATGGAACTTTCCATCCTCATCTGTAATTTGCCTGTCATAATCTGTTGGCCACGCGGAAAAGGAACCGTCACCGGCGACAACAGACCCATCTGGCCGAGTAACTTTGACTTCAAGCTGCGAATTTACAACAAATCCTGAGCCTTCAACGTGCACAGTTGATTCAGGCATATAGTCTTCAAGATCAGTACAAACTTTGTATGCCCCTGTTTCTGTGCAAAATTTGGCATTTATTTCATGGGCAAAAGCAATAAGGCCCAAAACTGAGATTAAACCAATTAATAATAACGCTGACAAAGAAAAAATCTTAACATTGAAACCTCCAACCTTATCCATAAACATTAATATACCCCCAACGAGTGAGAAAGTCAAATCCATATATAAAGTTATGGATTGCCTAAAGTTTGTGTTTGACGGTTCATAAACTTGGCATAAAAGAATACTTTTTTAAATAACCCTTCATTGCCAAAATTGGCTATGTTGATTAGCCGTTCTTGCACCGCAAGGTGTAAAGCAAAATAATTTCAAATAAGAATACCAATCAGGCTCAAAACAATATATAGTGAAATTTTGGATAGAACGAGCCTATGGTTAAGAAGGATTAAATTCAAAAATGGCAACAATTTATGATTCAGACCCTCAGGAACTGGTTGAAAAGACAGCCAAAGAGCTGAAAAAAATCCCGGAAATAGTGGCTCCGGAATGGGCGCCTTTTGTGAAAACAGGCATGCATAAAGAGAGGCCTCCGGTCAATGGCGATTGGTGGCATACCAGAACAGCTTCTATACTTTCCAAGGTTTATCGCCTTGGTCCGATTGGCGTTTCAAAATTAAGGACGCACTATGGCGGAAAGAAGAACAGAGGAGTCAAGAAAGAGCATTTCTACAAGGGCTCCGGAAACATCATAAGGAAGGCTTTGCAGCAGCTTGAAAAAGCCGGATTCATCAAGTTTGCAGAAAAGAGCGTCCATAAGGGGAGGATCATCACGCCAAAGGGAAGATCATTTTTAGACCGAATAGCAAGTGAAATCAATTCACAAAATCCGCATCAGGAAACCAAGCCTGAAGTAAAAAACGAAGTTAAAGAAAAAGCTGGGAAAACTGATGTGAGCCACGCCTCTGTCGATAAAAATGCCAACACTTGAGGAGATAAAAAAAAAGAAACTTGAGCAGATGATGCAGCTCCAGCAGGAAAGGCTTCAGCAGCAGTCCCAGGAGCAATCGCAGGTTCAGCAGCAAATAGAGCAGATGGAGAACATCGTTAAGCAATTTTTGACTCATGAAGCCTTAACCAGGTACGGCAGCTTGAAAACAGCCCACCAGGAAAAGGCTTTGCAGCTGCTTGTTGTTTTGTTTCAGGCAATACAGAAAGGCCAGGTAAAGGGAAAAATTGACGATCCGCTGATGAAAAAAGTTTTGGAGCAGATAACTCCCAAGAAGAGAGAGATAAATATCAGGAGAGTTTAGGGATCGATTCAACCTAAAATAATTCAATTTAAAAATCAAAAATGGCACGATACAAGCATCCCAGCAGGAAGAAAAGACTGGCCAGGTTGAGAAAGCAGACAAGATGGGCGCCGTTCTGGACAGTCCCGAAAATATACGGCAAAACAAGGAAACTGCACCCTGGCAGGCACACAAAATTGAAGAGAAGCTGGAGAAGGACTAAGACGAAGGCGTAAAATGGCAATCATAGTACATTTTGGGTATAATGGAGTGTTCTCCAAGTATGCGGGACTCCCCATAAGAATTGTAATTCGTCCTTCCGATGGAAGTTATATTCCAAGCGAAATAAGCGATGTCTTAGTCATGCCATCCCTTACTTCGGGTTATCCTTTGATTCCAGGACATTTGAGGCCGGAGATCACTTCACTAATCTTAGAGGCATGGGGCGTCAAAAAAGAACCTGTGTATGTAAATCCCCGATTGAACTAAAATGGCAAAGAAAGAAGAAGCATCAAAAATAGTTTTGGAAAGGACTTACATTATACCGCTTAGAAGGGAGACTTTGAAGGTTCCATTTTACAAGAAAGCGAAAAAGGCATCCAAATCAATAAGGGAATTCGTAATAAAGCATATGAAATCTGACAATGTTGTGATTGGCAAATACCTTAACCTGGAAGTTTGGAAGCATGGCATGAAAAACCCACCTCATCATGTGAAAGTCAACGCAAATAAGGACGACAAAGGCAGGGTTTTTGTTGAGCTTGCAGGCGCACCCAAAGAGGAGCCAAAAGCAGAAGAAAAGAAAAAAGCAGCGAAAAAAGAAGAAAAAATCGTCAAGGAAGCGGAGTTCAAGGAAAAGCCTGAGGAGAAATTGGAGAAGCAGGCTGAAGAAGCTCATGAGAAAAAAACCGAAGAATCAAAAAAGATTGAGCGGGAAGAGGTAAGGGAGCTGCAGAAAGAGCATCCAAAGCATCACGCTCCAAGAATTCCTGCAAAGCAAAAATTCCAGGAAATGCATCCGCAAGCTCCAAAGAGCCTTTAGCGTGATAAAGCTGGTTACATGCTGCAATCATCAAAAATTTAAAGAATGAGCTGATATTTCTTAGATTATGCGAAACTTGCTGCCTTTTGAAAAAATAGAAAGAAAGACCCTGACAAGGAAAGATGCTGGAACTGATGAAGCGTATGGATGCAGTCCCGGCCAAAGAAAAACAGAGGATATCATAGAATACGGAATCATCAATATCGACAAGCCGAAAGGCCCTACATCCCATCAGGTTTCTGATTATGTTCAAAAAATTCTTAATATAAGCAAAAGTGGCCATTCCGGAACTCTTGATCCTGCAACTACTGGAGTTCTTCCTGTTGCATTGAGCAGGGCAACAAGGGTTGTGCAAGCATTGCTGACAGCTGGAAAGGAGTATATAGCCATAATGCATCTGCACAAGGAGGTAGAAACAGAAATACTGAAAGAAACTATAGAAAAGCATTTTATAGGGAAGATACGGCAATTGCCGCCCATAAAAAGTTCTGTTAAGAGGCAGCTCCGGACAAGAACAATTTATTACCTGGACATTCTTGAGATTGATGGCAGAGATGTCCTCTTTAAAGTTGGAACAGAAGCAGGCACTTACATAAGAAAATTAATCCATGACTTAGGGGTGAAATTAGGCACAGGAGCACACATGGCTGAGCTGAGAAGGACAAAAGCCGGACCATTTGATGAATCATCCTTGTTCACACTGCATGAGCTGACAGACGCCTATCATTTTTACAAAGAGGAGAATAACGATAAATTCCTGAGAAATGTTATACAGCCTGTTGAAAACGGAGTCAGGCATTTGCCAAAAGTCTGGGTCTTTGACTCAACAGTTGAGAGCTTGTGCCATGGAATTGATTTGAAAGTGCCCGGAATAGGCAAATTGCACGATGGAATCAGCGTGAATGGCACTGTTGCGGTCATGACTTTAAAGGAAGAGCTGGTTGCATTAGGAACAGCAAAAATGGCTTCAATTGAAATGATGGCTGACAAAGGGATTGCGGTGAAGATTGAAAAAGTGTTTATGCAGCCCGGGGTTTATAAGATGGAAAGAGTTTTGTAGATTTCTTGTTTAATATGTTCCAACTTTGATAATATGAAATCTAGTGCGCAACAGTTAATTTTAAATATTGGATTACAACCCAGTCCAGTGAAATGAAATCGTCGCTTGAGTGCCCTTTGTGCGGAACAGAGGTTGGTGAAAAACAGGATTATTGTCCAGAGTGCGGTGAAACTTTAATAAAAGAGTGAATTCAAAAGGGAAAAAGATACTAATTCTCTCTCTAATGTGATTGAAATGGCTGAAGACATTGCTAAAAGGAGCTTGAGGTATTCGATTTATGACGGGGCTTCATTTGCGTTTATGGATGGCATGACCTCTTCATTCTTGACGCCATTTGCAGTCGCTTTAAATGCCTCGGTTAACATGATTGCAGCCTTGACTTATGTGCCCCAGCTTTTAGGGGCTTTCATCCAGTTGTTTGCGTCCAAGCTTGTTGAAATTGTAAGGGACAGGAGGAAAATTCTTGTGCTTGGATCGCTTATGCACGCTGTGTTGTGGCTGCCATTGCTGCTTATCCCTTTTGCAACGCCGAACCAGAAATATCTGCTCATTGTTTATGTGACTTTGCAAACGGTGTTTTTGCAGCTTTTAAGCCCGATAGGCAACTCGCTGCTTGGCGACATAGTGCCAAAATATGAAAGAGGCAGATATTTCGGGATTAGGAACAGGGTTGTTGGAGCCTCATCATTTATTGCAGCTCTGGCTGCAGGCTTGTTGCTTTACCATTTCTCGCCAAAGCACCCATTTCTTGGATTCAGCATTCTGTTCTTTACTGCTTTTGCTGCAAGAGCCTTATCTGCAATTTTTAAAAGCATGATGCACAACCCTATGCCTGATTTAGAGCATGAAGAGAAGTTTTCGCTGATTGATTTTATGAAGAGGATGGACAAAACCAACTACGGCCATTTTGTGACCTATATAACTATGTTCAAGTTTGCTGTCAACATAGCTGCTCCATTTTTCGCGGTTTACATGCTGAAGGACCTCAAGTTCACCTATCTTCAGTTCACTATTATAATCGCTGCAGAGCTTGTGGCAAGCTTCGTGGCAATGGGCATCTGGGGCAGGCTGATAGACAGCAAAGGCACAAAGTATGTATTGTACTTGACGGGCATTTTGACCCCGATCATCCCGTTCTTCTGGCTCTTCTCCCGCAATTTTTATTATATCATCGTTGTGGAGATATTTTCAGGCTTGGCATGGGCAGGCTTCAATCTAAGCTCATCTAATTTTATTTTCGATGCAGTCAAGCCGGAAAACAGGGTGAGATGCATAGCGTATTTTAAGTTTTTTGAAGGCATTGCAATTTTCTTTGGCGCTGCTTTTGGCGGCTTTTTGATAAATCACCTGCCGGCATGGATTTTTGCCTCAAGCATACCTATGGTGTTTCTTGCATCAGGCATATTGAGGATTGCAGTTTCCGTTTTTCTGCTCCCATCACTGAAAGAAGCAAGGCTTATAGAGCTTGGAATCGGGCACAGTTTCTTCAAGAAATACCTCACGATAAGGCCAAGCGAAGGCATCGTGTTTGAAGTAATCGGCAAATACAGGGAAAATGGTGAAAGAAAAGGGATGCCAAGCCCTGTTCCAAGAGATGAAAAAGGGAGAGATGCATCAAAAAATGAACGAGAGGCATATAATAAAAAGTTGCTGAAATTCATAGGTAAAGATTTAGGCCAGAGAAAAGAAAAGCATGACATAACTGATATGCATGAAATCGAGCACATAACAGAAGAGATTGAGAAAGGGAAAAGGCAGAGATGAATTAGCCATATAAGGCTTCTATAAATCTTGGATGTCTAACTGGAAGGCTATATCTCCATGCTGCAATACAGCGCGGATCATCTCCGACAAGCACAAAATCACCACGCACCGTGTAACCATCTGAATACACCCTCATGCGTTCCATGTATTCTATCCCAAATACTAAACGTCTGTAAAAAGTTCCCACTCTGATGCCTCTTTTTACTGCAACCAGCATTTGCATCACAACTTTATCAACCGTACTAGGTGTAACTTCTACCCTCATATCCCTTAATTCATCAATTCTGTCTACTATACTAAAGTCTGGATTGGATCCAACTAAAGTCTGGATTGGATCCATTAAGCACCAAATGTGGTGGCAATGCTATTATTCCCATATTAAGTATGAAAAATATAAAAACTTTAAAAATCTACCGATACCTTCAAAAACCAAAAATTATTTATAATTCTGAATCAAAACATTGCTTTAGGTGGAATAATGCCCTTAACATCTTTATACACGTGCTCAAGATGCAGGAAGGAATTTAATTTCAGCAGCATAAAGTACGATGAGGACAAATCCTTAATATGCGTTGGCTGCCTTGAGAAAAAGGAGAAGCTTAAAAAGCCTGAAGTCAAGCTGGAAAAGCCAGAAGAGCAGGAATCCTTTAATTTTATATGCGTCAATTGCAGGTTCAAATTCTCAATCAGGAAAGGCTCGCCAAAATCATTCAAATGCCCATACTGCAGCAAGACCAAGATTATGCTTGTCAAGAAATACAAGACTGAGGATGATCTGATAAAAGATTCTATGGACCCAAGGTTTGATTATTGATAGAACTACTTTAACTTAAACTTTTTCTAATCTTCCTAACATAACCCTTGCATCATGCGCTGCTTGTTCCAATTCTGAATCAGGGTTGGAACCTCCTCTCCTTCTGTCCCCATTTACAAAATCAGCAAAACGAATTTGGTCGTCAAGAAGATGTCGAACCCACTCAAGACCTCCAACAAAATAAGCGGGAAATGTACCTTTAAGTGCATATACTACTTCTCCATCACTAGTCACCCCCAGGATTGATGCAGGTGGCTCGTCTTTTTCGTCTGACCAGAAACCTCTTGCTTCAGGCGGTCTTATCTCGTTTAAGAAATGAACTAAATTTCTTGCTCCAGCTGAATCGACCTTAGGAAGATGTTGCGTTAGGAAATTCACGTACATATCCCGAAATTTTTTTAATTCCTCTAAACTTTCGGGTTGTCTGAAATCGTATTTAATCATATTACTTAAGGTACAACCAATTTTTTAAAAACTTTTCTAAATCTAAATAGAAAAATTTATATATCTATAGGTATCTATGGCTTTCTATAGGTGATTTAATTGAAACTAACTAGCATTCAGCTGCATGAAGAGACAAAGAAAATGTTGGAGAGCAAAAAGACTCATCCCAGGGAGAGCTATGAATCCGTAATCAACAGGGTACTGGAAAGCGAGAATATCCCTTCAATGGATGAGATGTTTAAGAAAGGGGACAAAATAAAGGAAAAGAGAAAGTACAGCACTGAAGAAATAATTAACCTGAGCCATGAATTGTGGTTGAAAAAATGAGCGTGTTTATTGACTCAAATGTCATAATCAAGGCTTTTGTTGATGACCAAGACACAGGCAAGTGCAGGAGCATGATTTTCAAAGAATTTGTAACTAATGCCTTATGCCTTGTTGAAGCGCAGCATGCAATTTCTAAAATCAAAAATGACAAATTTTATGCTGCTGATTGCATTAAATCCTTATTTAAAAGCAAAGGAACTATTGTCCAATTGGACAGGAATCTGCTCTTTGAAAGCCTCAAAAGGATTGGAAAGTACAATCTCAATATAAGCGACTTAATAAACTACACCACTGCTTTAATAAATAATTGCTCGCAAATCATTTCATACGATAAAGACTTTGACGATTTGGAGATAAAAAGGATTGAGCCTTAAGGCATAATTCTAAGCTAACTTTGTTGATTGAGGATTTTTTGATTTGAATCATATAAAGCTTCCCATCTGATTGGCGGAATTAAATCATTAAAAATACCTGCGAAATGCGCCAGCCACAATTGTTCTTCAAGTAATTTTATTGCGTCGTCTATAGTTGCCCCATAGCCATTGCTGCGAAAAGATACCCTATCCTTTATATCGTAACCTGCCACATAACTTCCCGGGCCACCTGTGACTTCTGCCTGTGCCTTAAACTCTTTCAAATCGTGGAAGTTGCGATTTAATTTTGCGTCATATTGGGTAGTCATCATAGCTGATAATTTGACTCTCTATTTTAAGTTAATGTTATTATGCTAACATGGTATGACCATGAAGAGATACAAGACTGAGGATGATCTGATAAAAGATTCTATGGACCCAAGGTTTGATTATTGAGGTGTTGAAACCCATTTAGGGGAACCTTTTCCACTCCGCTTCTAGTCATGTGAAAAGATTCTATACCTTGGCAATCAGCTGGATATTGATCAATTGCTACTTTAATTGTGCCAAGAGCCCAAAGACGAGCTTCTTCGTAGTCCTTAATCCTGTAGCTGCAAACACCTCCACCAACAGCATTAGGCGCAATAACTACAGTTGTACGTTCTCTTCTATTAAGTCCTGAGCTGTCATACAGCCATATTCCAAAATCATCATGGTAGACTGCTCCAAAAATTCCTCTAATTCTGAGAGTGCCGGCATCTATATCTCCAGTCTTTCTTGCAGCCTTTTGTAGACGCTCTTCAACTCCTCTTAAAATTTGTTCAAGAACTGAATCAATAATTTTTTCTGTTCCCTCAGATTCATTGGTCTCGCCTATTTTGGAAGATATCAATTTGAATATCCGGTCATCGCCAAAGCCAGCGAAAGCCCACATAAGATTTTTCGCAATATTAATTTTAGGTTCATATTTAATTTGACCATTAGCAGATTTACTTTGTAGGTCAGATGCCATTACAATGCCGTCTACGTATCTTACTGCGATTATTGCTGTCACAAAATTAACAAATGTTACTACTATTTAATAGTTTTGTAATCATACTTATTTATTTATAAACATCAAATTTATCTTTCAATATAGAAAAAAACTACTTTTCTTGTAAATCAGCTAAGTATACCAGTATACGAAATAGTAATATTTATATACTAGTTCATATATTAATATCTCCCCAATTTTGAAAAATTGGATTTAATTACTTAAAAAAGTCAAAGCTGAGGTGAATAGAATGGGAATGGATTTTGTTATCGAAAGCGCACTAAAACAACAGGTTGCGCAAACAGATGATTTACAGGTGGGCCATGCTAATATTAAGGTGATTGGCTGCGGCGGCGCTGGAAGCAACATGGTAAGCTGGCTTTACAGGAAAGGAATAAGAGGCGCTGAAATTGTCGCATGCAATACAGACAAGCAGCATTTGGAAATAACAGAAGCTGACAAAAGATTTCTTATTGGAAGGGAGCTGACAAGAGGCCTTGGATGCG
>CAZMBY010000027.1:6251-16778 GCA_964564925.1 uncultured Methanosarcinales archaeon | reverse complement strand
GCACAGCCTAACGGCTGGCTAGGTCTTAAATTTAACTAGGATTTCTACTGAGCCGATAGAATGCGTTTATTTAAACACTTTTTGCCAGTTCTCGTTGATTTCTGTTACAACCTCTTCAAAGTCAATTTGCTTCAATTCTGAGATTTTTTTATAGCTTTCAACTATGAAAGCCGGCTCATTCATTTTCTCCTTGTAAGGGCTCAGGTAAGGGCTGTCTGTCTCAGGAAACAGCTGTTGCAGAGGGACATTCTTAGCAATATCCTGAAACTGCTGGCTTCTTACCACAATGGTGGGAACCGTCAAAAACCATCCATTGTCAATGATTCTTTTCACCAATGATTTTTTGCCGGAAAAACAATGCATTATTATTTTTTTATTTTTAGAAGATTCGAGCATCTCTGTGCATTTAAGCTCTGCCTTCCTTGAATGGATGACAATTGGCTTCCTTAATTCTTCTGCCAATCCAATCATCTTTTCAAAATCATCAATCTGCTCTTTGTCCTCTCCATCCATAAAATCCAATCCTACTTCGCTAACGGCAACAATATTATCCTTGTTTTTCCTGATAAAACGGATTTCGTCATCAACATCGAAGTCTGAAGCCATTGAAGGGTATTCTCCTGTTTCTGATTCTTTCTTCAAGGCGCTTCTTGGGTACAGGCCAAGTCCACATTCAATGATGTCATATTTCTTGGAAAGCTCCAAGCACATCCTGTTAGTTTCAGGATTTATGCCATTGGTTATTATGTGCCTTAAGCCGGCTTTTCTTGCATTTGAGATTACTTCTTCTATCCTGCCAATCAGCAATTGGTGGTCCAGATGGGAATGGATATCGATAAGCTGTCTCATTCAAGTTCCTATTTTGATAAGATTTAAATAATTATTGTGTTTTCTAAGCTGTATGTGTGCTGTAAGGAAGCAAGGTGCATAAATTTAGGATTCTAGGAGTTTTATAATTTAACTTATTCTTAATTTAAGCAAAAATGAAACCAGTCCATCATGTAAAAATCAAAGGAAGGATGAGTGTGAATGAATTAGCAAACGAAATGCACTTGACAGGTGTATTGGGGGCTGGCAGGCTCGGAAAGGCTATAAGCATAACTGAAGCTATGGTCAAGGATAAAGATTGCAAGGTCTTTCTTGGATTAGCAGGCCCTCTTGTCCCAGGAGGAATGAGGGACATAATAATCGACATGATAGAGCAGAAATGGGTTGATGTTGTCGTTGCAACAGGGGCAACTTTGACTCATGACTTGGGAGAAGCGCTTGGCTACAGGCACTATCAGGGAAGTGCAGATGCCGATGATGCAGAGCTTCACAAACAAGGATTTGACAGGATTTATGAATCATACATGCCGAATAAAATTTATGAGGGAATGGAAGATTTCATTGCCAAGAATTTTGACAGACTGAAAGTTCACAAGTCAATAAAGGGCTTCCTCTGGGAGCTGGGAAGATTGACCCCAAACAAGTCTATCTGCAAAGCGTGCTATGAAAACAAAATACCCTTATTCTGCCCTGCATTGTCTGATTCCGGGATTGGATTGATGATATGGGGCCAGCTTGCCAAGGGAAAAGAATCAGAGACAAGGGCATTTGAGGATTTGAAAGATATCATCGACATTGCGTGGACTGCAAAAAAAGCTGGAGTGATTTATTTCGGAGGAGGAGTTCCAAAGAATTATATCCAGCAGGCGATGCAGCTTTCGCCTAAAATGGCTTCATATGGCGTGCAGATAACTATGGACAGGCCAGAGCCTGGCGGTTCTTCAGGTGCAGAACTCAAGGAAGGCATTTCGTGGGGTAAGCTCAATCCAAAAGCAAAATTTGTTGACCTGATATGCGATGCGACAATCGCAATGCCGATAATATATGCTGCTTTGAAGGAAAGAATAAAACAATAGAAATTCATGCAATAAAAAATCCATAAACATTTATTAAGGATTAACTTTGTTGCCTGAAAAAATTCATTGTCGTGCTACATCAGTTTGGCACTCAATAAAAACAATATAAATAATAATGATAAATTAAAAATAAGCTAAGATGATTACACCGCAACAAATCAAATCAATGAAATCAAAGGAAAAGATAGTAATGCTAACTGCTTATGATTTCCCGACTGCTAAATTGATGGACGGCATTGTTGATATAATTCTTGTGGGAGATTCTCTTGGCATGGTTGTTTTAGGATACGAAGACACTACAAAGGTCACAATGAATGATATGGCAAGGGCAACCGAATCTGTTTCCAGGGGTGCAAAGAATACCCTGATTGTTGGGGATTTGCCCATAGGGACATATGACAAAGAGGATGATGCTTTAAGAAATGCAAGATTGCTTCTGGAAGCAGGCGCAAAGGCAATAAAGATTGAGAGGAAGCCCGATATCGCAAAATTCCTAGTGCAGAATGGAATTGAAGTTATGGGCCATATCGGCTTGACTCCACAGACAATTACAAGCTTCAAGGTTCAGGGGAAAAATGAGGACGACTCAAAAAGATTGCTTGAAGAAACAAAAGAGATGGACAAAGCTGGATGTTTTTCACTTGTCCTGGAATGCATTCCGTTAAACCTAGCAAAAAAAATAACTGAATCTATTTCAATGCCAACTATAGGGATTGGAGCTGGCATTCATTGTGACGGGCAAGTTTTGGTAACCCACGATATTCTTGGCCTTTTTGATGCATTCAAGCCAAAGTTTGTTAAAAGGTATGTAGATATAGGGGCTAACATGAGAAACACTTTCCAGCAATATGCAGATGAAGTCAGGGAAGGAAAATTCCCAGGCGACGAATTTAGCTTTCATTGATCATGAAATAATAAAAATGAGTAAATTGAAGGAAAATAGAAATAATTTGTGGATAGGACTTTTAATATTTTTATCAGAATTGGTCATGTTGTATTATTTCTGGCAAAATAACCTAGTTCTAACACTTTCTCTACTGGCCCTTTCAGCCATAATTCTATTTGGATGGTCAAATAAACTGGAGAGAATATTATATTTTACAGGATTTTTTCTAGGACCGGTTTATGATATAACTTTGGTGCATACAGGTATATGGACTTACGGCAACCCAATTTTGTTTGGCTTACCGCCTTGGTTGCCAATCTCTTACGGAGTTGGTGCGGTCATGCTTTTTAAAGTAGGCTCTAGCATTGCAAATCATTGAAAAAGATTTATAAATGAATTTCTTTACTTATTTATGATATGAGAAGTGTTTTTAATGATAAAAAGATAGTCATTGGAGTTACAGGAGGCATCGCATGCTATAAAGTTCTTGATTTGATAAAGGAACTTAAAAAACAGGGTGCGGGTGTTCACGTCATAATGACCGAGCACGCCACTAAGCTAGTTAACCCAAAAGATATTGAAGATGCATCCGGAAATGAAGTCCAAACAACTTTATTTCACCCTGAGGTTGATTATATAGAGTACATAAAAAGAAACAAAGAGATAAAGCATATTTCTTTGGCAGACATTGCAGATCTATTCCTGATATGCCCTGCCACAGCAAATATTATAGGCAAAATAGCAAATGGCATTGCAGATGATTTGCTTTCCACTTCAATAACTGCTACAATCGCCCCTGTGCTTATATGCCCTGCAATGAATGTCAAGATGTGGAAGAATCCTATCGTTCAGGAAAATGTCAAGAAATTAAGGAAATTCAATTATCATTTTGTCGAGCCTGAATACGGCGAGCTTGCCTGCGGCTACAAGGGAGTTGGAAGGCTGGCAAATTTAAATAAGATTTTGGACAGGATTGGTTTGCTGTTAAAGGGAAGGGATGATCTGAAAAATAAGAATATCCTGATTACAGCGGGTGCAACAATTGAACAGATAGACCCGGTCAGGATCATCACAAATAAGAGCTCCGGAAAAATGGGGACAAACATTGCTGAGCAGGCTTTCCTCAGAGGAGCTGATGTTATTTTCCTCAGGGGCCACAATTCAGTTGAGCCAAGCTATAACATAAATGAGGAAAAGTTCACTACAGTCAATGATCTGTACAATAAGATCAAGAATCACATAAAAAATACGGATATTGTGGTGCATTCAGCGGCTGTTTCAGATTTCAGTGTCAATAACAAGAACAGTTCAAAAATAAAAAGCGATAAAGAGCTTCATCTTGAGCTTACTCCAACAACAAAAATATTTGAACGGCTTAAAAAGCTGAATAAAAGGGCATTTTTAGTCGGATTCAAAGCTGAGCATAATGTGACTGAAAAGGTGTTGGTGGGTAGGGCATTTGACATCTTAAAAAAAGCAGATGCTGACTTGGTTGTTGCAAATGACGTCGGAAAAAAAGATAGAGGTTTTGACTTTGACACAAACGAAGTTTTTATCGTTGACAAACGTAAGAGGGTGATTCGTATTGGCCTTTCAGGAAAAAGAAAGGTAGCTGAAGGTTTGTTGAATGTGATAGTTGAAAGGGTTCAAAGAAAATGATTTCTACAGCACAAGCATTTGCCCCTGCCAACATAAGCTGCATATTCAAGGTTTACCGGCACAGAAAACCAAGATGGATGGGATCTTATGGTTTAGGATTCACTCTGGATGAGGGAGTGATAGCAGAAGCCTCGATTGCAAGAAGAAATGAGGTTATGTTCAACAAGAAATGCATTAATTTTCCGACTGTAGCGGATATAATCAAGAGATTAACCGGGAAAAAGGTAAGAATTCGTATAAAAACAAGTTTGCCGCTAGGCTGCGGATTTGGCTTAAGCGGAGCAAGCGCTTTAGCAAGCTCCTATGCCATCAATAAGCTTTTAAAATTAAGAATATCGCGCAAGAAATTGGCAATAATGGCCCACATTGCAGAGGTGGAAAATAAAACCGGCCTGGGGGATGTTGTCAACCAATACTATGGGGGATTTTGCATGAAGCTACGGCCGAGCTCGCATTTTATTGTCAAAAAGCTGCCAATAAATGATATTGACGTGTATTGCCGGCATTTTAGCACTATTTCAACTGAATCGGTCATAACAGATGCAAAATTGATAAGCAAGTTAAACAGTGCCGCATCGATGGCATTAAGTGAGATTCAAAAATTAGAAAAACGAAATGAAAAAGTGCAGTTTAATGAGATTATAAAAGTATCCAAGTGGTTTGCATTAAGCAGCAGCTTGCTAAAGGACAGGAAAACAATTCAAACCATAGCCGAAATAGAAAAAAAGAATGGAAATGCTTCGATGATAATGCTTGGCAACTCGGTTTTTAGTGATAAGCATTTCAAAGATGCCATGAAATTCAAAATAACAAATAGAGGAGCGCATGTAGCATGATCCCAAAATCCCATCCCCGCTACAAGTCATTGAGAATAAGGCAATTGGTGGTTGGCGGAATAATCAAAGGAATCACTTCAATGCACGGGCTGATAGCTCATGGAAGAGGAGAAGCTTTTGACTATTTGATCGGTGAAATGACCAATAATTTCGCAAAAAAAGCAATTGAAGCTTCTGCAGCTTCATTGCTATTAGCCGAAAATCCTGTGATTTCTGTGAACGGCAACACAGCCGCTTTGGTCCCAAAAGAGCTCTCAGAATTATCAAAAGCGATCGCTGCGCCGATTGAAGTGAATATTTTCCATCAATCAAGAGGAAGGGAATTAAAAATAAAAAATCACCTGATTAAGAATGGCGCAAAAGAAGTCCTATTGCCGAATAAGAAACACAAAATAAGGTTCTTGCCATCAAACAGGGGATATGTCAATGCAGATGGAATTCTAAAAGCGGATGTTGTTCTTGTACCTTTGGAGGATGGGGACAGGGCTGAAGCGTTGATAAGAAATGGCAAGAGAGTCATAACTATTGACCTTAACCCATTATCTAGAACTGCCCAGAAGGCAACAATTACGATTGTGGACAATGTCATGAGAGCGCTGCCTCTATTGATTGATGTAGTGAACAAATATAGAGAGCACGACAAAGGTAAATTATCTAAGATTATGACTAATTACGACAACAAAAAAATCTTGGAAGAAGCAGTAAATTGCGCTCGAAATGGTGTTAAGCATGTGGCTTGAAGGGGTTCTCACAAGGGAGCAGATCAGTTTCAGAGAGGATATCAGGGAATTTGTTAGAAATAATCTCGCGCCGATAGCACAAGGCATGTATGCTGCTAATTCTGATGGACCGTACCATATGGATGATGGCTTATTAGAAAAAATTGGCAGGCATAGGCTTCACGGCGTTGGAATTCCTACAGACTTTGGAGGAATTGGATTAGGGGCTGTTGAAAGAGTCATACTAAATGAAGAGTTTGGATATGAGGACCTATCGGCAGCTTTGATGTTTGTCACAACTGGAATGTTTGCCAATGCAATTCTGCATCACGGAACACAAGAGCAAAAGCAAAGATACTTGAGGGAGATAGCCGATGGGGCAGTGTGCTCATTTTTCCTTTCAGAGCCTAGTTCAGGTAGCGATGCCTTTGGCTCAATGCAAACCAGATTGAAAATAGAAAATAAAATTGCCTATATCTCAGGCTCTAAAACATGGGGAACTAACGGCGCAATCGCCAAATACGCTTTGGTGTTTGTTAAATTGGAGGATGGCATAAAAGCAGTTATTGTGCCGAATGCTGCTCTAAATGATGGGCAAGGCTACAGGGACTACAGCTTAATCAGAAAAATGGGCTTGGCTTCTTCATCAACAATCCTTGTCCATTTTGACATGCTCCAGATTCCTGAAGAAGCAATAATTCAAGCAGAAGGCACCATAGTTGCCAAGGATCTTCTTAATCTGAGCAGGCTTGAAATCGCAGCGGAAGCAGTCGGTGCTGCAAGAAGGTATGTGAGTGAAGTGCAGACTGCTGTCAAAGCCAATGAAAAGTATATTGATGAAGCAACCAGAAGAGTGCTAAGGCATAAGGTTGCTGAATATATCGAAAAGGTGAATGTTGCCAGGTTAATGTTATACAGATCTGCCGCAGAATTGGCAAAAGGAAAGCTGGAACCATACAAGGCTTCTGTTTCAAAATTATATTGCTCCGGTATTTTAGTAGATGCCACACAGGAATTAAGCAGCCTTTTCCATTGCAAAGTGCCATTTGGAAGTCCTGTAGATAGGATACAAAGAGATGCAGCTGTATACAAAATATTTGAGGGCACTTCAGAGATGCAGCAAAACACAATAGCTGAAACAAAATTAAAATTGCCTAAAGTATAAGCTTCAGAATCTCTCTCAAGTCTTTCTTATCAATAACAGCATCTGCTATTTTTCTTAATTCATCATATTTGCAGTTGAATGCAATTCCCAATCCTGCTTCCTGAATTATTTTCTTGTCATTTAGGTAGTCTCCGACAAAAACGCATTCTTTCAGGCTGATATTTTCCCTGTCTGCAATTTTTTTAAGGGCCAATGCCTTTGCATCCATATCAAACTCCGTGGCTTCAATCCCACATATTTGCCCATTCTTATCAAAATGTATCCTGCTTAGGAATACATCATCAAAAAATTCATCATAATTTGGAATGAATTTTTCCAGCACAACATTCAATGAGCCGGAAATTATTGCAAGCTTGAGTTTGTTTTTCTTAAGTTCGCTCAAGGTTTCGATTGCCCCTTCCATCAGCCTTAAATGCCCTAGCGCCTTGAAGAAATCCTGCTTTTTGGCATTTTTTTCCCTCCACAAGTTCATGTCATGCTCTGCCCACTGGAGATAGCTTATCTTTCCCGTGAAGAACTTGCTCTTTGCATCCTCCCTCCTATGCTTATCGGTTTGAAAATAGTCATGGAATACCTGCCAGGAGAATGTGACATTGTCTACCAAAGTGCCATCAACATCAAAACAAACAAGCTTGTATTTGGACATTGTTAGAAAGATTCCTGACTCAGCAGCCGCATCTCTCAAATTCGCCTTTCATGTCATAAAATATTTGGCAGAATTTTCTTGTGGCTATTTCAATTTCTTTTTTTCCTTTTTTAGTAAGCCTGTATTTCTTAATCTTGCCGGTGCTGGGCAATTCTTCGATAAATTTTCCCTTTTTCAGTTCTTTTAAGACAGGGTATATTGTTCCGGGGCTTGGCCTTGAGCCCCTCCTCTTCTTAATCTCTTCCCTTATCTCTTCTCCCGACATGGCTCTTTTGCTTATAAGCTTCAGGACTATAAAAGTCAAAAATCCCTTCATTTCGCAGCACGATTTCATGAAATGATGGATTCAATCAATCTTTTTATATTTTTCCTGTTGATATGGCGTTTAAATATCGTAAAACCGATATATTTAAATATAAGGTGGGTTTTACGTATCGCATACCCGATATAAAGGGTCGGAGGAAAGCAAGATGGACAACTGCGGATGCTGCGGAACAAGAGGATTCTACACTAAGGAAGAGAAAGTGGAAATGCTGAAAGAATACAAGGAATCCCTTGAAAAGGAAGCGAAAGGCGTTGCTGAAAGGATCAAGCAACTGCAAAAGGATTGATTGTTTAAATGCAATGGGCTGGATTTGGCACCCCCTTTGTTCCGGCCCATTGTTATTTTATAATCTTAAAGGTAAACCAAAATGGAATTTGAAAATGCAGTAAAAGAAAGGTATGCTGTAAAGCTTTTTGATGGAAGAAAATTGACAGAGCAGCAAGTGGATAATCTCCTGGAAATGATTAGGTATGCACCTTCTTCTTTCAATATACAGCCTTGGGTAGTGAAGATTGTGATTGACCAAGAAACCAAAGAAAGGCTTGCTCCTGCGTCCTGGAACCAGACGCAAATAAAATCGTGCTCCCATCTTCTTGTTTTTTGCGCAAATAAGGATATAGCAGGGAATATTGATAAGATTGAAAAAGTGATGATCGATCAGAGGGCGAGGCCAGAAGAAATCAAGGAATATGCGGATATGATGAGAGCTTTCGAAAAAAGTTTAAGTGACGAGCAAAAGCTTGCGTGGGCGCAAAGGCAGACATACCTTGCGCTTGGGAATGCGTTAAACGGCGCAAAAGCGCTTGGGTTTGACTCATGCCCGATGGAAGGCTTTGACCCGGCAGAGTATGCTAAGATTCTTAAGCTGGCTCCAAACTTGGTGCCTACTGCACTATGCCCAATAGGCTATGCGAGCGATAAGCCAAAGCAAAAGATACGTTTCCCGCGCAAAGAATTGTTTGTATACAATTAGATTTTTTAAAATGGACTACGAGCAAGAATTGAGAAAAGCAAAAACGATATCGGACATTTTTGACATTGTTAAAGGTATTGTGATGAAACATCTTGGATTAGAGCAAGCTGGATTGATGGTCGGTGTCACAGACCTCGGAGGATTCAAGAACGGATTTATCGGCGCTTTTTATTCGCTTGAAGCCAACACTATTATAATCAACAGGATGCCTCTGAAGAGTATCCTTCAGACAAACCCTGCATTGTACAATTATTACCTTTTTCACGTCATATTGCATGAATATATTCACTCTATCGGCTCATATGATGAAGCACAGACAAGATTGCTTGTCCATGAAATAAGTGAGCATCATTTCGGCCCAAGCCACATAGTAACGCAGTTATCCACCAATCTACAGGCATTAATCCCAAACCTGATTCATGACGACCAAGGGTTTCGGCCACAGCAGGATGCAAGCATAGAGTTTGTTAAAGGCATAGACAGAAAAAATATAAACTACATTGGATGAACTCTAAAACATAGGATATCACTTAAATCAAAAAGTATATTAATTCCAGCTGATTGTCATAGAGTATGAAATCAAAAATGCCTGAATCGGATGAGGAGTGGAAAAAAAAGTTGAGTTCTGAGCAGTATAATATTTTGAGGGAGAAGGGCACGGAAATGCCATTTACCGGAAAATTCGTGCACAACAAGAAAAAAGGAGTGTACACTTGCGCAGGCTGCGGCAATGAGCTTTTCACGTCTGGGACAAAATTTGATTCAGGCACAGGCTGGCCGAGCTTTAATGACGCGAAAAACACCGAGAATGTAGAGCTGAAAAAAGATATTTCTCTTGGAATGGTGAGGACAGAGGTGCTTTGCAAGAAATGTGGCGGCCATCTTGGGCATTTGTTCAATGACGGGCCAACTCCAACAGGAATGAGGTATTGCATCAACTCATGCGCCCTTGATTTCAAAGAGGAAAAGGCAAAGAAGTGATTAATTCTCTCAAACTGTGCATATCCTGTTTTATTGATAAACAAATGCCTCTGCGGGGAATTTCACGAACTGCATAAACCGTTTTGCAGTTGTATTGAACCCCGATTTCAAGGTCCGCAACCTCACGTTCTGATCCGTTATACTACAGAGGCATATTAAAAAAAGATAAAGAAAACGGTTTATAAGTTTTGTTATAGATAGCTGGACTAGAGCGTAATGTATAAAGACAAATGCCAAATTGCAATATTTGTCCGAAGGAAGAATTTAAAATTGATTGAAATATGATTCAATAAAAAACCAAATAACAAAAAATCCAATAACGGTTTAAAATTATACATGTCGAAAAAATAGATTAGAATAAAAATCTAAATGAATCACTCATCCCAGTCTTTGAGGCTTATCTGGCCTTTTCTTTTGTTCTCTGGCAAAGCTG
>CAZMBY010000027.1:0-6151 GCA_964564925.1 uncultured Methanosarcinales archaeon | reverse complement strand
TCATCCCAGTCTTTGAGGCTTATCTGGCCTTTTCTTTTGTTCTCTGGCAAAGCTGATTGCTCCTGCCCGACCTGCTTCTTTAGGCTCAAAGCGACTTTTTCGCCCAGTATATGGGCTAATGTGGATAAATCAGCATTTTTTATATCCTTGATGTCTCTAAGCCTGTTCCTGTACAATAGCCTTGCCCTTATCCTTCCTATATTTTCCAGTCTTATCAATGGCAATAATTCTTCTTTGACACCATACCTTAATCTCAGCCTCAATTTAACAACTTCCTTGACCAAGGATTGGTAGTGCATAATCTTGCATATCTCTTCAGTTGCATAAAGCAGCCAGTCTGCAGTCTCCATCTTGTTTCTGAGCTCTCCAGGCCTTATATTATACTGATCAAGCAAAAATTCTTCGTCCTCCTCCTCTATCCAGTGCCTGAACATTAATGCAGTCTTTACAGAATTCAGGAATTCATCGTATTCAGCCTCGTACATTGAAGGCTCTCCTTCAAGCAAGAAATCGCTTAATTCCAGCATCATTTCCTGCATTTTGTCATATTCCCTTATGCTTACTTTAAGCATAGGTCTTATCTCCAAGGTGTGGGATATCATCTGCAAAAATGAGAATGCATCTAACTTCTTGTCGGATGCATTCCTCAAGCAGGTTATTATAAAGCTGGCAGTCAAAGGATCTATGTACAGCTCGGACACTCTTTTTCCAATCAATGTTGATTTGAGTTTCTCGTCGTCAATTTCGCCTGCATTTGAAAAATCATTTCCAGAGCACATGATGAATTCCCACTCCTCAAGCAAGTCAATAACTTTGTCAAGAGTTGCATGCAATCTCCTCAAGTCCTTGAACTGATGGGCATAGAAGGTCTTATCAAAAAAGCCAAAGAGCTGTTTTTTTGTTGAAGTGAAATTTGAGGTTATGAGCGACAATACATAAGTCCTCAGGGCAGGCTCCACAGCAAGCTTTGAATAGATGTCTTCAGGCAGGCCGTTAATATACCTTTCAATTATTTTTTCCTTCTCTGCCTTTCCAAGGGCGATTGTAATGGATTGCCCTTCATTGTCGTAATTGGGGCGGCCGGCCCTGCCGGACATCTGCATATAATCCAAAACTGGTATCCACGCCAATCCATGAGGCGTGTATCTTTTCAGGTCTTTGATTATTGCCCTGTAAGCAGGAAGGTCAACTCCGTAGGCGAGTGTTGGAGTGCAGCAGATTATCTTTACGATGCCTCTCCTGAAGTTTTCCTCTATAATGCTCTTTTGTGCCTGAACAAGCCCGGCATGATGAAATGCAATGCCCTTTTTCAGGCAAAAAGAAAGCCTTTCGCATTGCTTTGTATGCTTTGGCAACGCATTCAGGGCATGTTCCGAAAGCTCCTCTAGCGCTTCATTACCTGTTTTTATCTTTCTTGATAATTCCTCGGCTGTCTTCTCAGCTGATTTTTTTGTGTTTACAAATATCAAGGCTTGCCTGTCAAATTTCAGCGTGTCCAGGGCAATGTTAAGCACAGCGCTGTCAGAACTCTCATCTATCTTCAACGGCTTTGCCATCCATGTTGAATGCAATTGGTTGTTTATAAAGATTATTGGTTGATGGGGTAATTTTTGCAGGTTTGTGATTTATTATCAACTGTAAGAATGCAGCATTCCAAAACCGTAAGATTTATATACTAGTGATACCACTTATGAGTAAATACATTTGTGGATTAAATTGTACAGGAAATTAATATTGATGGTGGTGTTTGTATTTTTGATAGGATGGGTTAGCAATAGCCTATACTCTATTTATTTTTTTCCGCATCTTGGAACAGATGCAAGAAAGCAAGGAATAAACATGCAGATTCCCAATAATGACTTGGCTGTGGCCGAAGAGAATGAGAGCATTCAATTCCAATCAAAAACTAAAGACAAGCCTTCTCCGGCTGAAAGAATAAGCCAGGACAGCATATTTGTCTATGAAGATGAGGTTGTAATAAAGCTGAACAACTCAAGATGGGCGATATTCACTGACTCGAAATCAATGGATCCTGTTTTAGACTCTACGAGCAAAGCGCTGGAGATTGTACCCCAATCAGAACAGGATATAAATGTTGGCGACATCGTCGCTTACAAGTCAAATTACAGGAACGGGCTTATTGTCCACAGGGTCTTTGACATTGGAAATGACTCTGAAGGCTGGTATGCAAGGTTAAGAGGGGACAACAATGATTACACAGATCCAGAAAGAGTAAGGTTTGACCAGGTGAAAAGGGTCGTTGTTGCAGTCATTTATTGATTTGAGGAACTACATTAGCATTTATTATCTGCTCCACCTCATTGATTCCATCGCTAACTATAACTTTAACAGTTTTAGTGCCTGTTGACGTGAATATTCTCTGATGTGTTGATGTGGCCTTATATTTTTCCAAGAGTCCAAAGTCCCATGTGTAGGTTAAATCATCATTGTCTTCATCGATTGCCTTGACAAACATTAAAACAGGCTCATTTACTCCTGCGACAATATTCCTGCTTGCATTTACTATCTTTGGCGCCCTGTTCTTATCGCTTATTTGCAGCTGAACTATTTGGCTGGTTTCAACCTGGCCGTCGCTAGCCGCAAAAACCAAATCAAAGTTCCTTGCCTCTCCCTTGTTGGTTACATTGTATGCAGGCGTCCAGAAAAATGAGTTTCCCTTAAATGATGAGCCATCTGGTGGGTTATCTATGGAAAAGTTTATCTCATCACCATCAGGGTCATTAGCGTTAAGCAAGACAGCTATGCTATCGCCTTCATTTGCTTTTACAGGCTCCATTTTTTCAAAAACAGGGACCCTATTTACGTTGCTAATGTTCACTTTGGCAAATTTGGAGGTTTCCAACTGGCCGTCGCTTGCAATCACTTCAATTGAGTAATCTCCTGCATCGTCAAAATCAGAGGTATAAGAATCTGATGAGATGAATCCGGAATATTTCAAGCTGACTTTGTCGCCATCCAAATCATAGGATTTTGGCGATAATTTCAAAGATTCTCCTTCATTGATGTTTATTGGGTCAATGTCCTCAATCACAGGGGCCCTATTGACGTCCCTTACTGTAACAATTATGTTTTGGACTATCTCCTTGTCATTGGAAGAGACAACAAATTGAATGTAAAAGCTCTTGCTCAAAACCCTGAATTTTTCCAATACCCAATCAACAAAATCTTCATTCTTCACAGTATCATAGTCTGGAACCCATGTGAATACGTTGCCTTCAAGCAGTGCCCCTGCAGGCATATTGGTTGCAGAGTGTGTGATAGAATCATCGTCAAGGTCGCTTGCTTCAAGAGTTATTGTCAGTGTCTGATTTTCATTCACAATCTTATTCCCTACAGGCTCGAAAACAGGCGCCCTGTCTGCATTGTTTACAGTAACCGTTACAGTTTTGTCACCGCTGAATCCTTTCCCATATGCTTGCACTTCCACCCTGTAGATGCCTGAATCATTGTAGGTTGTCTGCCATTCGTTATTGCCAAGCGGCTCTGATATTCTGTACGCCAATCCGTACTTCTCAAAGTCTGGTAGATCAAGCCTAGCAATTTCATTTTCGTTGAGCGTTACATCTTTTATTTTGTCGAGCAAATCCTCAACATCAACTTTTTCCACTTCAACTGACCATTTTATCGTCGCAGTTGATGTCCCATCAGAAACAATTAAAATAATTTCATGAGTTCCTGCGTCCCCATATTCAGTTTCGTAAGTGTAGTTTTGGCCAGATCCTGTTTCTTTGCTGTCTAGAAGCCATGAGTACCTCAGTTTATCCTTGTTCAAGTCCTCGGCTGTGGCTGAAAATTCAATTAAGCCTGTTTCCTTAACTTGAAGCATATCCTGTGTTGGCGCATATTGTACAATTGCAGGCTTCTCCTCTTTCTTTTCGACTACAATCAAGACGTCTTCCGAAACTCTATTAAACCCGTCAGAAACTGTTATTTTAGTTTTGTATTCGCCAGAATCGCCATAAGCAGTCTGCCATTCACCGTTTTCGTTCAGTGGGAACTCGTATATTGAAGTGAGGTCATCCGCATCAGGGTCTGTTGCATTAGGGGCAAGGCTTATCCTCTCTGTTTCCTGTATTACAAATGTTGCAACAGAATGTACAATGTAGGGCAAAGTCAAAAATATGAATGTTAATAACAAAATGCTCCTATTCATTGATCCCCCAAATATAGAAAAAAATAAAATCTTATTTTTTCTGCACTATGTCTGTAATGACAGGCGGTCTATTAACGTTTTCAACTTCTATTGACAATTCCTGCTGTGTTGTATCCTGCCCATCGCTTGCGCTAACTGTAAATGTGAAAGTGCCTGCGCTGTCGTAATCAGTCTGCCATGTGAAAACATTGTCGTCCTGCCTGAATCTATTGTCGCTTATTGAGTAGCTTATCTTGTCATTGTCAGAATCTGTTGCCAAAGCAGTTATCACAATCGTGTCAGTCTCCTTTGATTTAACGTCCTTCACATCCTCCAAAACTGGCTTCCTGTTGACATTTCTTACGTCTACAGACCATATCTTGCTTGCGCTTGACAATCCATCTGAAACCTCAACCTTTACAGTATGAGTGCCTGCGCTGTCGTAATCAGTCTGGAAAGCATAACCTACGTCTTTGCCGACTTCGTCGCCATCCACCTTCCATGAATATGACAGGCTGTCTTTATTCAAATCGCTAGTGACAACACTGAATTCAATGACTTCTGTTTCATCAATCTTTAAGCCGCTTTCGATCGGTTTTGAGCTATCAATCTGCGGTGGCTCTTCTTTCTTGTTCACAATTATCAAAACTTCTCTTGCTGTCGTCAATTCCCCATCTGATGCTGTTACAGTGACTGTGTACTCGCCAGAATCGCCATAGGTGGTTTGCCACTCCCCGTTTTCATTTAATGGGGATGTGAATGTGAAAGTCAATGAAGTTTCTTTATCAGGATCTTGTGCCTGCGGAACCAAGTTAACTTTATCTGTTTCCTGCACAACCACAACTGTTGGTTTTTCCATTGATTCAGGGGCCTCTCCTTTTTCTGCCGGAATTTCCTCTTTGACTACTTCAGCTGTGATCTCCGGTTCTTTTTTCATAGCTTCCTCTGGTGCTTCAATCTCTACCTTTTCCATTGCTTTTTCTTCCTGCTCTACAAAAACATCTTGCTCAGGGAATCCAGCGGCTATGTGGTTAACGAACTTGACATCAAACTTGTAGGGGCTAGTTGTCCTGTTTGATTCTGGCATCATGTAGAATATTTGGACATGGCTATTCAGACCAAATTCACCTGGGCTTGCACCGTGAGTTTTGCCGTCGCTGTGGTATGCAACCGCAAGCATAGTTGCCGTTTGCTTCGTGCTCTGCTCCAATGGCTTAAGTTTCAAGAAAAATTTCCCATTGCCTTCTTCATCAGCAATGAACGCATTCTCTGATCCGTTCAATGCTCCGCATGGCATATCAACAATATTAGGATCTGGCGGGAAAGTGACGCGTGAGCACCATACTGTGTAAACTCCGTTCTTGACAAGGCTGCTGAAAGTCAGGTTAAGCTGCGCATTTCCTTTATCGACAGCATATGCGCCTCCGCCTGCTGCAGACAGCCACTCGCCTAATGTAAAGCCGAGCGATTTGCCGCCGTCAAATGGTCCAAGGGGGTTTTCTCCAACTTTGAAAGGGTCATGCCCTGCTGCAACCGCTGTTGCATAGACCTGCTTTGCTAGAAATGCAGGATCTTTGGCTTGGTTTCCTTCGACTCTGACAACCTTTACGGATTCTACAACCAATTGCGTTTCATTGTCTACAGGCTTTTGAGCTCCAGTCCCATATAAGGTCTGGTAAACCTCGCAGCTGCTCAGCAAGAATACAGAAAAAATAAGCAAAACAATCAAAGATCGTGTTTTAAAATTCATTATTTACCCCTCCTTGTTATCCTTAACTCTAAAAATTAAGTGTTGCTATTCTAAAATAATAACTTATATTTAAACTTTATGGTGGTAAAACAATTTTTTGCGGGATATGTACGTATTAGCCTATAATTATCTTAAGGTATAATAAATTAGTATGAACAAAAAATAGAATGAAATGGGCCCGGTGAGATTTGAACTCATGACCTCACGATATCAGACTGAATTATCAGTCGTGCGCTCTAATTGCCCAG
>CAZMBY010000026.1:0-16883 GCA_964564925.1 uncultured Methanosarcinales archaeon | reverse complement strand
AACAACTGCTTCGCTAAAAGAGGCTTCGGACGTAGCGTCCGGCAGAGTTTCACTCTATTATTTCAAGCTTTCTTCAAAAAGAATGTCAACTGCATTGACGAAGAACGGGCTGCTGATCCAGATTGCAACTTCATAATCAGAGGCAACATTTGCGTTTGAAACCATGAAGAGCATCTCTTTTCCGTCTATGCTTACAAAACTTGTGTTTGGAGAATATTCAATTTGCGCTACACCTTGCAATTTTTTTGCCACGACCTTGTTTTGGGGCGCATAAATTGTTGCCTTAACGCCTTTCTTTGAAAAGCTCTGCATAAACCCTTTTAATATCTTGACAGCCCTTTCAATGTGCTCCTGGGTTGATACAACAACCACCTTTACTTTGGCCTTTGACAGCATATCCTTGATCTGCCTGTTGACGCTTGCCCTTCCAACAATTGATTTGGAAATGTCTGAAATGTCAACGTGCTTTACACCTGTCTTGTGAAGCAGCTCCAGGTCCTTGAATTCTTCCGTTTCCTTTATGTTCTCCATCTGGACTGCCAATTCATCAGCTTCATCCTTGATTGTTTTCTTCACCCGCTCAAGAACAGCGTCAGGATTTACGGCAAGGTACTTTATCGGCTTGCCTATCTTCATTATTATAAAACCCTTTTTTTCCAATGACTCGAGGACATCATAGCACCTGCTCCTTGGCACGCCTGAAATATCGGCCAATTCGCCTGCAGAGGCGATTCCCCTGCTGAGCATAGCAGTCCATATCTTAACTTCATAAATGTTCAATCCAAAATTTTGTTTAAGGCCCAATAAAAATTGTTTATCCTGCTGCATTTTGCATCAAAAGTATTGGTTGCTTCTATTTAAAGGTTTCTATTGTAACCACTTAAAAGGGGTTATACTTTTTCTTGAAGTTGATAAATGCCGTCAGGACCTAAATAAACAAAGTCTCCAGGCACTAATTCTCTTTTCCTGTTCGCTGCAAAACGATATTCACCGGTTCCATAACGACTTTTTACTCTGGTTTTTATCCTACCCCAAGTACCCATCGCATGAACTGAATTTTCAGCTGGCTTAAGTTCAATTGTTCCACAGACATGACCACTCGGGCTGAATCGCTGAATTACTCTACCTTCCAATGGCAAGGGTATTTCATCAGAATAATTATTTCCTTCTCTTGTTGCAACTCTCTTAAGAACAAGTTCTTTGCTCATTTTTTTAAACATCGGAATTCCACTATTCTTTGAATAGTGGTTTAGTAAACTAAACCCAATATAATTGCTGGAATTCCGACTGTGCTCAAAAACCACGCAATGTGATAGTCTATTCATGCCACCAGTCTTTGACTGGTGGTTTTTGACATCTATATAAAAAATATTTGCTATCCTTTCCTTCTAAACAGGCTCACAACCAGCACAATTCCAACAATGACAGCTATCACTTCTGCAATTATAATGCCAGCAATTAAGGCGTTGTTGCTCAGGAAGCTTTCCTGCGTCACAACAGTTCCAGGTGGCACTATAGGCTCAACAACAGGTGTAGTTGCCTTTCCAGTAACAGGTGTAATAACTTCAACTGGCTCTTCCTCTTCAGTTGCTGTTTTCTGCTCTGGTTTCTTAGTTGTTTCCGGTTTTGTCGCCGCGCAATCATTAACAGTCAAAGTGGCAGTTTCCTCTGTCTTTTTCCTGCCATCATTGTAAGTTGCCCTCAATGTAATTGGATAGCTGCCAAGTTCTGCATCAGCCGGAACATTGAAGCTGAATGTTTTTGTATACTTGCTTTCATCCTGGTTAGGCTCCGCAGTTATCTCGCTAATGACATCCTGCAAATCCACTCCCAAATCGGAATTAAAAACCTGAATTGTGACATCCTCCTCATCTTCATTCCCCGTGTTTATGATGGAGGTCGCAAGCTGGACACTCTTCTTTGTGCATGAAAACTCAGCTGGAGTCAATATAAGCCTTGTTATCTCAAGCAAATGGCTCTCTTTATTAACATCCAGAATGATCCTCATGTCAACTTCGTGGTTAGTGCCGTTTTCGTCATCTCCCTCGGCGTGTATCAAAACGTCAAAGCCGTCCTCGTCGACTTCGGTAGGCACCTGGAACTTGATGGTCACCCTTTTATCCCTTCCAGGCCTCAAATTGAAGTCGGAGCTTTCATCATCCAAATCATCGCCGTCATCAATGCCCTCAATGGTGACATCAACAGTGATATCCTCAATATCCAAATTTTCAGTGTCGGTGAAGTTGTTCCTGACTTCAACCCTGAATTCAACTGAATCTCCTGGCTTGGCTTCGTCATTAATTGTATCTCCATCATCAAGGTTTTTTGATGTCCTGCTGCCAACCTTGACATCAACATCTGAGAAAATAAGCTTAGAACCTGCAGCATGAGCTACATTCATAAGAAGCATAAACACAACAATGCTAAACAATAAAATCCCCAACTTGGCCTTAACCATTCCATCTATGCAAAAGGCTCAAGTATTTAAATTTTTCGCTATTTGCCAATGGTAACACTTGACATTATAAGCTGTACTGCAAGCAGCATTATCAATGGAACAATTATCCTTTTCAGCCATTTATTGTCAAATTTCATCAGCAATCCCACTCCTACCCATCCTCCAACTATATTAACCAAGAATAAAGGAATCCCTATCCTGTAGTCAATCAAGCCTTGATGAATAAAAATAAAAGTTGCTATTATTGATATGGGGAGAGTAATTGCTTTCTGGTTGGCAACTGCATCCCTGAAACTAAGCCCGTATATCAGGACAAGCAGTATAATAACAATTGTTGCGCCCCCTCCCCCGATCACTCCAATGTAAGCGCCAAGGAACAAGCCGCTTACGATGCTCAATATATGGCTTTTGAACGACGCGTTAGCTTTTCTTTTTATCTTCACCACATAATCTTCAAAAAGTATAAGGAGAGATATAACTATCATCAGGATGCCTATCCCTATCTTAAGTAGCTGCTCATTAATGCTTGCCAGAGAAAAAGCTCCGAAGATTGCCCCTATTATCCCCGCTCCAGCAAAGGGAACCACATACTTGAGCTGTATCATGTTCCTTATTGAAAACCTTGTTGCATTGCCGACCCCTATTCCGACCATCGAGAATCTGCTTGTAGCCACTGCTGTATGTGCGGGAATGCCAAAAAATATCATTGTCGGTGGCAAAATCAGCATCGCAGAGCCCATGATTGTGCCTATGATTGAAGCTGCAAAACTCACAACCAGAATAACAACAAAACTGAAAGTTTCCATGAGAACCATCATTTTTGCTTAACAGAAAGTTTATAAACCTTATCCCAACTGGATATTCCATGGTAGGAAATGCCTCTAACTTCTCAAGGATGGATGTCCTAAGGTGCTTCCTGAGGCTCGTCAAGGACTCCGGAAGGCAGGAGCTGGCAAGAGACCTCGAACTTGGGGAAGGCACTGTAAGGACAATACTTTCTAAACTGAAGTCAAACAAGCTTCTGGATTCTACAAAGAAAGGGCATTCCTTAAGCTCAAAAGGAAACAGGGTCCTTGGCAGCATATCAAAGAAAATCAGCGGGATGAAAGAAACAGAAACAAAAGAGATCTATCCGAATGCAAAAAAAATTGCCATATTGCTGAGGAACGCCCCGAATTTGAAGAGCCTTCACAGGCTTAGGGACATCGCAGTCAAAAACGGAGCGGATGGCGCGCTTATACTAAAGTTTAATGGAAAGCTTTATGCTCCTGAGTCAGGCTATGAAAAGGATTTCAGGGCATTAGAGAGGCTTTTTGATTTAAGCAAGAATGATGCGCTTGTAATCGCCTTTTCTTTCAACAGGAAATCTGCCGAGAATGGAGCTTTGGCAATCGCTGTTGAGCTTGACAAATCATTGAAGAACTTCATCAAAAAATTTTAAAGAGGCAATTCATGCTGGTAATCTCCTGCTCGCACGGAACACATTTGGGAAAGAGTATTGCTCAAAAAATGAAAGCAAGCAACTCTGAATTGATTGTTGCCAAGTTCCCGGATGATGAGCTCCAAGTCTCCTTCAAGGCAGGATTGGCTGGAAAGTTAGTATTTTTAGTGCAGTCATTTTATGGAAATGTAAGCGATTGCATTTTGGAAGTGATACTGGCAGCCAAAACGGCAGCTGAGCTTGGAGCAAAAAAAATCATTCTAATTGCGCCTTATTTTCCGTATATGCGTCAGGACAAGCAGTTTCACAAGGGAGAAGCTGTCAGCCAAAGGATTATCGCAGATTTGATAGGAAGATATTTTGATGAGGTTTGCCTTATCGATCCCCATCTGCACAGGACGAGAAAATTAGAAGATGTTTTTAAGATAAAAGCAAATAAAATAACCGCAAACCAATTAATAGCTGATAGCATCAGGAAACATATAAAGAATCCCGTCATTATCGGTCCTGACGAGGAAAGCTACAAATGGGCAAAGGATGTTGCTGAAATTTTGGGCGTTGAATCAAGAATTTTGAAAAAGAAAAGATTTACTTCCTATCATGTTGAAGTGAAATTGAACAAGAAAATTGATTTCAAAAAGAAAAATGCAGTCATCGTAGATGATATCATAAGCACTGGCCACACGATACTTGAGACTGCAAAATTGCTGAAAGGCTTAGGCGCAACAAAAATTTATTGCGTCTGCGTGCACGGGATATTTGCCAATGGCGCATTAGCCAAATTGAAGAAAGCAAAAATTAATGTTGTTTCCACGAACACAATCCCGAGCAAAGCGAGCAGGATTGATGTTAGCGGAGTCATTTCGGCTGCCTTGAAATTCAAATCCCAATCAAAAAATTAGATAACTAATATTTTGCAGAACTGATTCTTTCTTTGATTTGATAATCAATTTGTTCAGTACCCTTTCCCAAACACAGCCCAGAACTTGGCTTGTTTGCCGCATTGGATGCAATTGCCATTTGCGGATTTCTGCTCAAACGGAATGCAGCGGCAGGTTGTCCCTTCTGCCTTGTCTTTAATCATGTCTTCGCACCCTATCGAGCCGCAGAACTGCGCTTTCGCCATTTTTTTATTTTTAATAAGTTCGACAAGATCATTGAGGTTATGGACTTCAACAATATTTTTTGCCATGAACTCTTTTGCTTTTGTAAATAAATTGTTTTGAATATCATCCAGTGTTTGCTCTATCTTCTTGTCCAAGTCCTTTGTCTTGACTATTATTTTTTCATTCGTATCTCTTCTTACAAAAATCATTTGGTCAGCTTCAACATCCCTTGGTCCAATCTCTATCCTCAATGGAACTCCTTTAAGCTCCCATTCATTGAATTTCCATCCAGGAGTGTAGCCGTCCCTGTCGTCAAACTCCACGCTGTAATTTCTTGACTTTAACTTCTTCACAATCTCTTTTGCCTTTTCCATGACTTTTTCCTTGTTTTCCTTGAACACAATTGGAACAACAACAATCTGCACAGGAGCGAGCCTTGGAGGGATTATCAACCCTTTATCATCCCCGTGAGTCATGACAATCGCGCCTATTGTCCTTGTGCTCAGCCCCCATGAAGTCGTGTAGGCATGCTTTTCCTGCTCATCCTTGTCAAGGAATTTTATTTCAAATGCCTTTGAGAAATTCTGGCCAAGCATGTGGGATGTCCCCATCTGCAAAGCTTTGCCGTCCGGCATGAAAGCCTCAACTGTTGTTGTATAAACAGCCCCTGCAAATTTCTCCTTGTCTGTTTTTTTTCCTGCAATAACAGGAATGGCCATGTAATTCTCAATAAGGTCGACGTACTCGAACAATTGCTGCATCACTTCCCTTTCAGCATCTTCAGCGGATGCATGGGCAGTGTGGCCTTCCTGCCACAAAAATTCCCTTGTCCTCAAAAAAGGCTTTGCGTGCTTGAATTCCCATCTTACAACAGAATTCCATTGGTTGAGGAGCAAAGGCAGATCCCTCCAGCTTCTTATCCATTTTGCAAAGCTTTCGTACATAACAGTTTCTGATGTCGGCCTTATCGCAAGCCTTTCATTCAATTCAGAATTTCCTCCTATTGTGACCCATGCGACTTCAGGAGTGAAGCCTTCAAAATGCTCAGCCTCCTTTTTCAAAAGGCTTTCGGGAATGAACATCGGGAAATAGCAGTTTCTGTGCCCGGATTTCTTGATTTTTGCATCAAAAACAGCCTGGATTTTTTCCCAGATGGAATAGGAATTTGGCTTGAAAATTATGCATCCTGATACGGATGAGTAATCAATCAAGTCCGCTTTCAAGACAACTTGGTTGTACCATTCATTGAAGTCTTCTGATTTCTTGATTGTAAGCCCCTGCTGCAGTTCTTTTTCTTCCATCTCAAAATAACACTTTGAATTTCTTTATAAATATTATGATGGACTTTAAATCTTTTTAGAAAACATCTTATAATGAATAGCACTTCCAGCCCCAAACACAAATCCACCGATGTGCGCGAAGAAGGCTATGCCGCTTTGCGCCCCAAACAATGAGAATGTCCCGCTAATCAGCTGGAATCCAAACCATATTCCAAGCATGAATTTTGCTGAAACCTTTCCCATATGGCCAAAATATCCGCTGACATAAACTCCAACATGGGGAAAAAATATGATGTAAGCTCCCAGAATGCCGCTTATCGCCCCGCTTGCGCCAACTGCAGGGATGCTTGATCCGATGTTCAGGAAATAATGCGATAAAGATGCAGCGATGCCAGCAAATATGTAGAATAACAAATACTTGAAATGACCCAGGACATCTTCAACGTTATCGCCAAATATATACAAAAACCACATGTTACCGAAGATATGCCCTATTCCGCCGTGCAGAAACATGCTCGTAAAGAGAGTAAATAAGCTGAATTGTGCAGGAGTGAACCCGTACGTATTTATGAAATTTTCAAAATCGCCCAATGAAATTAGGAATACAACAACATTCACGGCGATAAGTGCCAAATTAACTATCGGAAAAGTCTTGCTTGGATTCTCATCTTTCAATGGAAAAAATTGGGCTTTCTTATTCATGACTATTCTTTGTCGGGTTTATATTTAAATATATGGGGCTGCGGAGAATTTCGATGCGAAGCAGCGACATGCGAGGTTCGCGAGAAACTCGCTCACCATTTGCCACGCTTCGGCATTTCGAACTCCGGCCTCGAGGCCCCGAACCCCGGATTCTACCAAGCTAAAATACAGCCCCATAATAGGATAACTTGAATACAATATCAGAATAAAATATTCATATCATGCCCGGAAGATAACTAACTCCCATGATGATTGAAATTAGCATTCAATATATAAATATTTTCAATACAAAAGCGGCGATATAATCTCTATTGCGCCGTTTGCAATGAATTCAACAGCTATCGCAGCCAATATTATCCCCATTATCCTTGAAATTACATTTGTCCAATTCTCCCCCAGCATCTTGTAAATCTTTGAAAAATTAATGAAAATGAGGTAGGTCGCTATAAGCGTCATGAATGCGGCAATTACCGTGACAAATATGCCGACTTCATTGACAAGAATGATTGTTGTGGCAATCACCCCCGGGCCGGTGAGCAGCGGAGTCCCAACAGGCACCGTGAAGTCGTTGACACTTGCTTTGACAAATTTGGTGGAAATTCCAAAGACATACAGCAGCCCCATTATAAACAGGATTATGCCGCCCGCTATCTGGAAGCTGTTTATGTTTATCCTGAAAATCTCAAAAATTTTCAAACCCAGAAAAATAAAAACGAAGATAAGCAGCCCGGCAACAAATATTGCCTTATCCACATTCTTCCGTATCTCTCTTGCTGGCATGCCTTTTGTAAGGCTGAAAATCAGCGGCAGGTTTCCAATAGGATCCATTATCACAAACAAAGCAATGAATGCCTCAAAGACCCCTTCCATTTTGCTAATGCCTCTTTTTTGTAATATTTAAATTGCAGAATATGTTATCCAAGCTCACCAATGCGAATAAGATCGCCGCAACCAATAAAACATAATTTCCGACCTTAATTGAGTACACCACTGCAGATGTGCCGAATGCAGCCAAAATCAGATATATACTTGCTTTCCAGGTTAATCTCTTCATTTAGGCTTATTTCAGGATTTTATTTTTTTTGCGAATTTGTGCTATAAAAATTCCTTTTTTGGGAAGCAAGATAAACAAGGATATTCCAACAACAATTATCGTGTATATTATGGAGTACCTCACCAAGTCAGAGGCGTCCACAGCCCTATAGGCGTAAAAAATAAGGCTGACCATTCCAGCAAAGAATAAGACAGGGGCCAATGCGTGATAGCCCATCTTTTCTGTATGAAAATATACAGCTGAGATGATGAAAAAAGAAACTGTTGTAATGAATAAGAACACCACAACTATATTCATATACTTTATGCTTTCAAAGTGTATGGAGGAATAAATCGAGATGTACATTGTAAAGAGGAAAGCAGCCAGAATGGACACATAGTAGAACCATTGCGGGGCTAAATTTACTTCAACCTCTTTTTTGTTGGCCATTCTTTTGATTTTATTGCAATTATAGCAAACGACACAAGTTTTTGTGCAATAATAGGTCGTTCGCTTATTACGAGCAGGCAACTATTGCGTAATTATTTTTGTCTGCGAGTATAGATATTTAAATTTATTGATTCAGCCCGGCTTCGTATTTGCCTATTATCCCTTCAGCTATGCTTCTGACAATATTTGATGAAATTGCAAAGCCAAGGCTTTCGGAGTCGCCAACTTTGAAGTTGTTTATCCCGATAATCTCAGCCTTTGCGTTTATCAATGGACCGCCAGAATTTCCAGGGTTTAATGGCACGTCTGTTTGTATGTATTTTATTCCGTCAAATGTCCTAAACGCGCTGACTATTCCTTCTGTCACCGTAAAAGAAAGGCCTGCTGGATTGCCTGCAGCAATCACTTTTTCGCCAACCTTGACCTCATCTGAGTCTCCAAACTCAAGCGCGTCCAAATCAGCAGAAACTTTAAGCACAGCTATGTCAGCTGCTTCATCATAGCCTGCAACCACATCCACATTGTATATTTTTCCGGAATAAGTTGCAGCCTTTATGCTTGAAGCCCCTTTTATCACGTGCACATTAGTAACTATATACCCTTTTCTGTCAATTACAACTCCGCTTCCTTGCCCCAGGTTTGTTTTAATGCTGACAACAGAATTGAGCACATCATCAACTATGGCAGAGAAATCAGCGCTTCTTATCTGAATGTCTTTTAACTCCTGCTTCAGCTCATTCAGCTTTATGTCGCTTTGCTGCTCAATCTGATCCACCAAATTGGACAAGGTGCTTATCTCCTTCTGATTCTGGTTCTTAAAATCTTTTAACTCGGATTCGACAGAGCCAACCTGAGATGACAAGTTATTGCCCAATGCGTCGATTTGCGAACCAAGATTTTCCTTCAAATCCTGCAGGTTTGACTGCACCTGGTCATTCAAGCCTGTAATTTTTAAATCGTAATCCTGCCTGACTTGCCTGATGCTGTAGCTTAAATATGCCACCAATAAAGACGTGAACAAAAAAACTGCCAAAGCAATCAGCGCAAAATCCCTTTTCTTCTTGTTCATAATCTCACTCCTTAATCCTGTACTGCACATCCACATAACCCTTGTTTTTTCCTTTCCTTTGTTTTCTTCGAGCTGAATGGAGCTTCAGCATAGCAATTACGAAAAGGGCTAGAATTATTAGAAGTATGAGTAAAATCAGCACTAGCGAAAGGGCAAACAGGCTGCCGATTATTATGAGGTACCATTTTGAAATTGTTGCCAGCAAAACCCAGCCCCTTTCCCTTGAATACAAAAAAATAAAATAAACCACAATAAGGCTGAAAACCGTGCCAAGGCCGAAGCTCCACCTCTTTTGAACTGCCATCTATCCCTCAACAAAATTTTGCTCTATGAAAGAAGCCATCAGCTTGTTTTCAGCCGCTTCATAAGCCCTTGCCGCAAGCTTGTAGTTCTTTGATTGTATGCACAGCACAGCCGCATCGTTGAGCCTTTGCTTGTCTTTGGTCTGTATGAAGCAAAGCGTTGCCAATTCAACCTTGTTTTCTGACAAAAACATATCGCCTAAATCAGTCAGCAGCCCAATGTCATTAGCTCTTGTCATTATCTCTATTGACTCAACAAATTTGTTCTGGCTGTACAGTTTTTTTCCAGCATCGCTCAATATTCTTTTTCTTGTTGGCTCATCCAGCATTGACAGGTTCACAGAATCAATGCCCTCTTTCAATATTTTCTCAACTATGGGATGCTCCATAAGTCCCAAAATAATTTTAATATTATATAAAGTTTATGTATTATGCGCTCAGGAAACTTCTGTAAAATCAAAACTTCTTTCATGCTTTCATTTCAAAGATTATTTGTAGGAATAACTGAGAAAAGGAGTGCAAAATGAGCCTGTTGGGATTCGAACCCAAACGAACCGGTTTCATGCCAATTCTTAGAGGGCTTGACGAGCAAAGCGAGGAAACCCTCAGTTTTAGTCAAGCTTTTTCTAAAAGGTTGTCCGAAGCCGATTATGCTGTCCGTTACATCACAGGCCCAGATTGTGCATTCGAACCTGAATATTTAAAATTATTCAAAAATTACATCTAGAAATAACTTTTACCGGTTTTTGCTCAGCGTAATCTCAATTGTAGAAACCCTTACATCCTTTCCATCTGTGTTCTTAAAGCCTTCTGAGTCAATCCTTATATCCCTGACAGCCACGGCATTTTCAAGGAACCTCTTCGCTGCAACTTCTGCAACGTCAACTGCCCTGCTTATGAACTTCCCCCTGGCTTTTATTATCACTTCGTCTGCATTCTTTGTCGTGAACTGCATTACAACTCCCGTCACATAGTTCATGAAAGGCTTGCCGCCGATAAATATGCTGTTGTCAGACATTTGAATGCCTCCGTCATCTTATGATATAGTCTACAATGAATATCGCTATAGCCCCCAGATAGTTACATTCAGAGAATAATATATTTAAATGTTTTGATATAAAAAGCTAAATTCTGGCAATCTTTGCCCTCAGAACCTTCTTGCCCTGGACATCCTCCATGGTTATCTTGTAGTTGCTGTGTGTAATCTCATCGCCAATTTTTGGCGCCCTCCTGAGTGTTTCAAATATGAAATGGTCCAAATCCACGTGATCCGCCTCCTTAATTGAAGTGCCTGTATTCGAGTTCACCTCCACTATTTCAGTAGAGCCTTTCACAGACCACTCATTCTTTGATAGCTGCATGATGCTGGGATTCAGCCTGTCGGACTCATCAATAATCTCACCCACTATCTCTTCCAATATATTTTCAATAGTGACCACTCCAACAACATGGGCTTTTTCGTCTATGACGATTGCCATGTGCTGCTTCCTGCTCTGGAAAAGCTTCAGCATCGTGTCCATCTTCTTATGGGCAAAGACAAAGAACGGCTTTTTCATGATTTGGCTGACCTGCACTTCAAACTTGCTGTCCTTCAAATATCTGAGCGCGTCTTTCAAATATACCACTCCAACAATATTATCTTTGGTTTTTTCATAAACTGGGAGCCTGGAATACATTTTCTGCATAGGGAGCTGCAATACATCCTTTATCTGCATATCCGAGCTGACCAGCACCATATTTTTCTTGGTTGTCATAACATCTGCTACGGTTATGTTTTCAAAGTCAAATATCCTGTGCAACAGCCTTTTTTCTATCTCTTTTATGGAGCCCTCTTCTTCAACTGCCTTGACAATGCTCTTTAGCTCTTCCTTAGTCACTATTGAAAGCTTCTTAGTGCCAAACACTTTCTTGATTCCCTTAAGGAAGTATTCAAAGACTATGATGATTGGGTAAAGGGCGACACTCAAATTGTAGATTATTGGCGCCACAACAGGCGCAAGCACCTCATTATTGTGGGCGCCGATTGATTTTGGAGTTATGTCTCCGAACATCAGTATGAAGAATGTAGCGACACCTGTCGCAATGCCGATTGCATTTTCATGGAACACCTGCAAAGCCATGGAAGTGGCTAATGCAGCTGCTGCTGTATTGACAATGTTGTTTCCTATGAGTATTGTTGACAAAAGGGTTTCTGGATTGTCTTTCAGCTTCTTAACATAAATTGCGCCAAATTTCCTCTTTTCAACCCAATGCCTCACTTTAAATTTGCTCAGCGAAACCAACGCAGTCTCCGACAATGCAAAGAATGCAGACAAGACTATCATGACAAAAAAAAGAATGCTTTCCGTGTAAAGTGTCATTTTTTATTTCCCGAATGTCATATCACATCAACAATTTCCAAAAAAGCCTGAAGGCTCTTTGTTTCCAAAAAATCACATCTTTTCCAGCACGTCAATTCCGATCAAATTCAGCCCATTTTTTAGCACTTGCTTTACGCCGCTAATCAGCAAAATTCTTGCCTTCCTCAATTGGCTGTCTGCCTTCAATATCGGATGCAGATGGTAGTATTCGTTGAATTTCTGGGCTAAAGAGTACAGGTAAGCTGCGATTAAGTGCGGCCTTAGCTCACTTGTCGCTTTGCTGACCAATTGTGGAAAGTTGTAAACCAACCTTATAAGCATCTCTTCCTCTTTTTCCTTCAGCAGGCTTAAGTCCGCCTTTGGGTCCGTTTTTTTATTCTTTTTTAAAATGCTGCTGATTCTGGCATATGCATACTGCAAATACGGCGCTGTTTCTCCTTCGAAAGAAAGCGAGTGCTGCCAATCAAAGATCACATTTTTTTCAGGGCTTACCCTTAGAATGCTATATTTTATTGCGCCGTATCCGATGATTTTTGCAGCCTTTACATCAACTTTGCCGTAGCGCTTCTCCAGCTCCTCACTTGACTTCTTCACAGACTCTTTCATGAAGTCCTCCAAAAGGACAAGGTTTCCTTTTCGTGTTGACATCTTTCCTTCCTGCAGCAGGACAAAAGAATAATGCACGACTCTTGGCTGCTTCAGCTCAAGTTCTTTCAATACAGCTGCAATCTGCTCCTGGTAAAGCTTCTGGTCTTCCCCAAGAATCACTATGTTTTCGCCTTTATTCAGTTTGTCAAGGTTGTATGATATATCCCTCAATGGATAAAGGGAGGTTCCATCACCCCTTGTCAAAACCAGAACAGGAATTTTCATTCCAAGCTCGTAGCCTTTCTGGTCCATAACCCAGCGGTTGTAGCCGTCTATAAACAGCTTTCCTGTCTTTTCAAGCCTTTTCAATGTTTCATCTGTCTTTTTGTCCCACAGATATTTCGATTCATAGTCAAAATAGTCGTATTTTATGCCAAGCTCGGAAAAGATTTTTACTTGGCCCTTGACGCACGTTTCAACTATTTTTTTGAACTTGCTTTTTATCTTCTTGTCGCCTTTTTCCAGCCTGTTCAGCAGCTCAAGAACCTTCTTTTCCAGCTCCGGATCTTCCTCAACTTTTTTGTTTATCTCAATGTAAATATTCAGCAAATCATTGAACGTGACTTTTTTCCTGTTTTCCGCTCCCAACACCAGCATGGCTATCTGCTTCCCAACATCATTGACAAAATAATGCACTTCAACCTTGTAGCCCTCGAACCTCAATATCCTCACTATACAGTCGCCGAGGAGCGCATTTCTCGCCCTGCCAACATGAGGCGATGCATTTGGATTTATGCTTGTGTGCTCTACAAGCACTTTTTTGCCTTTTCCGCTGCCTGAAGAGCCGTATTTATCCTTTTGCTTCAGGATTTGCCGGATTGTCTGCTCTGCAATCCTGTTTTTATTGACAAAGAAATTCAGATACGGGCCGACTGCCTTAACGCCTGCAACCAATTCATTTGGCTGGAATTTGCTGCTTAACTCCAATGCAATTTCATTCGGTGATTTTTTCCATCCTTTGGCCAAAATAAAGCATGGAAAAGCATAGTCGCCCATATCGGCATTTGGAGGCGCTTCAAGCTCTATGTTTTCAAGGCTCGTCTCTTTTTTTAGGAAATCAGTTATTGCATTTTTGAATTTGTCCATATGCAATTCAACAGAGCAAGTATGATTTAAAGTTTTTGGTATTCTATGAGGTATTCCAGAAGGTCATTTATCATTATCATGCTTAAATTGTGCCGTGCAACAAATCTTCTTATTTCAGCCAATCCAGCCATTCTTCCGTTCTCTCCCACAATCTCGCAAATGACCGCAGCAGCATAAATATTGGCAAGCCTGCATAATTCAATTGCTGCTTCTGTATGTCCTGCCCTATTTATCAGTCCATTTTTATCGCATCTCAGAGGAAAGACATGGCCGGGCCTCGCCAAATCTCCAGGCTTTGTATTCCTGCCTATCAACGCTTTTATTGTATTTGCCCGGTCAAAAGCTGAAACACCAGTAGTTGTGCCTTTTTTTGCATCAACAGAAACAGTAAAGGCGCATTTCGTAAATTCTGTATTTTTTTCTGACATAAGCGGCAGGTTTAATTCATCAAGCCTTTTGCCAAGCATTGGAACGCATACTAGCCCTCGCGCATATTTAATCATGAAATTAATTTTATCGGGCGTAACTTTTTGAGCTGCAAGGACCAAATCTGCCTCATTCTCCCTGTTTTTGCCGTCAACAACAATAACAAACTTTCCCTTTTTGAAATCTTCAATTGCGGATTTAATATTAGAAATTATCATTTTTTTATTGAGATGTGCGTTCTTTTATTTTGTTATGTTTTTATTAATGTAAACTTCATGTTGTTATTAATTTATTTTTTGATTTTATAGCGCATTAAATTTATTATTTGTCAAAAACCATCAGTCATATGTCGGTAAATGTTTCGCATTTTCGATCATGCTCCGAAATCTTTGATTTCCGACATGCGAGAGTTCGCTCTCGCTCACTCAGCTCAACGAAATTCCACCATCTCTATGGGCGGTGGTCTCGTAAACTCTACCACAAATCTTATCGTGGAATTTCGATATTTAAAATCATCATCAGCTTTTATTGAAATTGCTATAACCTAACTTTCATTCTTAATTCCTTTGAGGCCAAGGAAATGGCTCTTTGCCTTCTTCCAAAGACAAATTTCCTGCAATCTGCATCCTGCTTACCCTTCCATCCAAGTACTCTTTCCAGACGATTATTTTTCCGTCTTTTATTTTCCCTATGATTGCATCGCTTACAGCCGTCCTGTTTCCTGTTTTTACGCTCGTGGAGGCAAACTGCCATTCCACAGCCAAATCATCCCCGTTGACTATTATTTTATTTATGTATATCCTTGTATTGCTGAATGATTTATGATATTCAGTGAAATCTTTCATTGTTTCATCTTTATACATTCTCCTGCCAGGATATGCAAATACAACATCTTGGTGCATTACTGAATCAAAAAGCTCGTAGTCGCCAGTTTCCCAGGCCTTTGCGTGCCTGTAAACAAGGTCTTTTGCAGATTCGTCCTTTTCATTGGCACAGCCGGCTACCAAGAGTATTACAATGCCTATAAGACAAATTTTCAAAAGCCTCATTTTAAGACGGAAAAATCATAGACATTTAAAGATACCCTTCAATCATTACATCCTTCCCTATTTTCCTGCACACAGGATTCTTCAGGTCAATCGCTTTCTTGATCTTCTTGATGCCAAGGTTTCCAATAGCACCTATTCCGTTGCCGATTATTTTTGGGGCAGTAAACATCAAGACTTTGTTTACAACGCCTTCTTTAATAGCTGAGCTGTTGAGCTGCGAGCCTCCTTCAATCATGACGCTGGTTATTTCATGCTTTCCAAGCTGTTTCATGAGGTCGTTGATGTCGACCATGCCCTTCCTTGATTTCACGACAATCACATTCACTCCCTTTTGCTGGAGTTTTTTCATTTCGTTTCTTGAAGCCTTGTTTGTGGTGGCAATTATAAGCTTCGTAGGATTTTTCATCAGGTTGCAGTTCTTCGGAATTTTGAGATGCGAGTCAACAACTATTTTCATAGGATCCTTGCCCTTGAAAAGCCTTGGCGTCAATTCTGGATTGTCCCTTAATACTGTATGTAACCCAACCATTACAGCATCGACTTCGCTCCTGAGCTGATGCACATAAGCCCTTGCTTCCTTGCTGGTTATGTACTTGGAATCGCCTGTCGAAGTCGCAATTTTCCCGTCAGCACTCATTGCGATCTTCAGGATAACAAAAGGCTTTTTTGTTCTCGCGTAATTGACAAATATCTCATTCAATTTCTTTGCTTCTTTCTCCAAAATGCCGATTTTTGTCTTTAATCCGCGAAACTTTAGCTCTCTGAACCCGTCAACCAATGGGTTGGGGTCTTTCATGCCAATAACGACTTCCCTTACCCCAGACTCAACGATCCTTTCTGTGCACGGCGGAGTTCTTCCCCAATGGGAGCAAGGCTCAACATTCACATACAAAGTGGAATTGACTGCTTTTTTGCCGGCTTCATTCAAAGCTAGAACTTCAGCGTGCTCTGTGCCTGCTTTTTTGTGAAAACCCTTGCCAACTATTCTTCCCCTCTTTACAATGATGCAGCCAACCATAGGATTTGGGCTGGTCAAGCCTCTTCCCCTCTCAGCGAGCTTGATAGTCAAATCCATGTATTTCTTGTGCGAAATCAATTCGTGCCACCCCTTAAGCAATTGTGTTTTCCACATTTAGTATATAAACTTAAGGATTTGATAATAGTTATTTGTAAGTGGTAAAAAAGAAATATTTATTAAGTTAAGACAGTTCCTTAACATATGCAGGCTGGAGATCAAATATATCCAACAAGATTACTCACATTTACCACAGAAATTGCCAATGCATGGGAAGTCCCAATAAAATTAGTTCCTAAACCTTTGCTTCAAGCACCACTATCTCCTGAAAATTTGGGATTATGCCAAGAAGCCACATATACTGTGTATGACGGAGAGAGTGAACCTGTTGAAAGCAGACGGGTTAATCAACAGTGGGCTAAGTCTCCCCACGTAGCGTGGGGTATCTGAATGCCCAC